>JANNGC010000240.1:0-19743 GCA_031380445.1 Pedosphaera sp. | reverse complement strand
CGGGCCAGATGGACAAACTCCAGGCGCACAGAAATCAGATCATTCACAAGCCAAGGCATAGCGAACCACGCTGCCGCCATCCGGCGGCACCTGTCCACCATGTCCCCGCACACCCGTCCACTATGTCTCCGGTCTTTACAGAGGCACGAGTGGGGAGAGGGCCACGGCGAGGTAGCTTTCCTCCACCGTCTCACCATCCCAGCAGCACATGTTGCGCGCCGCCGAATCCTCTCCGGCGGCGGCCCGCACCACGCTCCAGCGGGTGGTGAGAAAAACGTCAGCCATGCGCTGCGAACAGCAGTTGGCGCAGACGGGCCGAATCAATCGGTTCGATGGCCCCGGACTTTTGCCCCTGACTTCCGGGGCGCGAATGCTACGGTCGCGCCGTGGTCATGCGTCCCCGGCTCCAACGATGGTTTCGCGCCAGTCTGCTCCGATGGTTTTTCCTCGGCGCGATGCTGACCGTCCGTTCGGCGTCCGCCGCCGCTCCTCTGAACTCGGAGCCGGCGGAAAACTTTTTCACCAATGTCGCCGCACGATTGCTCCGGCAGCAGCTCGGCGTGGAGTGGACGCAGATTCAAATCGCGCCCACGAATCAATACGACCGCGCCGTGCATCGCCTCTTCCAACTCACGGCGAACCTCTACGATGCCACCAGCACGAACGAATATCCGTCCGTCTTCCGCCCGCTGGTCACGACCAACGGCGGCGCGGTGTGGCTCACAGGTTTCACCAACGACCACCGCCTGAGCACTCTGGGCGCGTGGCTGGACGCGAATCCCCACGGCCTGCCGCTGGTCATCGGCGCGAAGAAAGGCTTCCCGAACTTCAACGAGTTCACGCTGCGCTCAGATGTGCTCGTGACGCGCAGGCTGCAATTGACCCGACCGAACACCAACGAATTCACCAGGCCGAACGGCACGAACCAGATGTATGTCCTCAGCCTCTCGAACTACTTCGGCGTGGAGGCGTGGAACTCGTATGACGTGGACCGGGGAGCCGCACCGTATCCCCGGACGCTGCAAATTCATGTGACCAACTTGGCCCGCGCCTCACTGACCAATAGCCTGGGGCTTCAGACTAACGATGTGCAGGCCGCAGCGGCTTCTGTGCTGATTCCAGCATCTGCTTGGAGCCGCGCAATGATCGGCACCAACGCGTTTCGGCTGGTGTTGAATACGAACCAAGTCTTTCTGAGCAACGCCGTCTATTCTTTCAGCGCGAACGCCTTCGCCAACAGCAGCACGAGTGCGTTCGAGCATTTGAACGGCGCTTTCCCTATTCCCGACTGGACGCTGACCATCTCGAACCGCCTCGCCTACTGGATGTTCGAGCCGGGCCTGGATCGCGTCATTGATTTCGTGCTGCTGGAGGACACGCAGGCGGTGGATTTGCATCGCGACTTCATCGCGGGCGTGAATCCCTACACAGGCATTGGCGGTGTGTCGGCGAACATCGCAGGTTTGTGGAGGACGAACCGGACGAGTGCGGGAAGTCCAACTGAAGGCATCTGGCGGCAACTCGACATTGCCCACGGCAACGTAGCGACTTCGGCTGCTGAGTGGAGAGAGTTTTCGCAGACGGGAAATTTTAACGAAAGTGACCGGCAGGCGGCCATCAACAGCTTCCGGTATTTCTGCGGGCTGGCGCCCATTTCCGGGGTTGCTTTCCAGACCAACAACACACTGGCCATGCAGACGCCGTTCAATCCTGCCGCCAAACTCGCCGCGCTCCGCACCTGGCAGGTGAACGACCCGCTCGTTCACTCTCACCGCGATGATTTGCGTAGCGGCATCACGACGAGCCTCCAGTTTCTCAGGCCAACACAAGCTGCCTCCAATGTTGCGCCCTCGACGCTGACCTATCTCAACACCCGCTACTCGCCGTGGTTTGGAAATCCAAATTTCTTCTTTGACCTAAGCTGGACCGACCGCCGTCTCGCCGACGCCGGAGTCACCTCCTCGGACGAATGGAATTTTCCCATGAACGAATCGCTCGCTCCGCACTGGCTGGGCCGCGTGCATCGCGGCACGCCTTGGCAGACGCTCTATCTGCAAGCCGGGACGGTCTCGTGGAGCGAGTGGTTGGGAACTGGAAACGATCCGCGCACGCATCCCACGAACGACTGGCGCACCGCGACGTTACTGGCCGCGCTGTTTTCCACAAATCACCCGCGCGATTTGCTCTCCATCAATTCGACCAACTTCGCTGACTGGCAGGCCGCGCTGACTGGACTCACCGTGCTGTCGAACAACTTGGAGTTCCCGGTCCTTGGCGACCCGCTACAATTTGAAACCAACATCATCGCCAGCACCGCGCCGCAAATCACCACCGTAGTCGCGGGACTGGAACAGCGGAGGCTGGCGCAGCGTGACGGCTACTTCACGGACCTCGCCGCGTTCTTGAACACGCCGGAACTCAGCAGCGCCTCGCCGTGGCTGAACCTCGCGTATCCGCAGCCTGCGTTCGGCCTGACGGACGCGGCGTATGAGGCGCTGCCCGGACAGTTGCTCGCGCGCGTGCGCCCCGATCCCATTGGCCGAATCCTCGCTGCGAACAACGCCTTGGAACTCACGTTCTCCGCCTTCGATGGTTTTGCTTTTCGCGTGGAGAGTTCCACGAACTTGTGCGACTGGACGACCTTCAGCGAACCGCACTTCAGCACCAACGGCACTTTTACGCTCGCGGTTCCGCCGACCTTCGGCCCGCGCTACTTCCGCGTCGTGTTGCCTTAGAAGCAACATCTGCTGGAAAAATCCCCGGCACATTCCATCGGCGGCCCCGTTGACTTTCCGTTCCGCTCCCGCAACCTCGCGCGCAACAATTACGAAAGAAAAAAATATGGCCGCAATGCACGAGATTGATTTCAAGATTTATGGCGACGACATGCAGTTCGTGGAAATCGAACTGGACCCGATGGAGGCCGCCGTGGCCGAGGCGGGCGGCATGATGTTCATGGAGGACGGCATCCAGATGGAGACCATTTTTGGCGACGGCTCGAACCAGACCAGCGGATTCCTCGGCACGCTGCTCGGCGCGGGCAAGCGGCTCATCACCGGCGAGTCGCTCTTCATGACGGTGTTTCAAAATCGCGGCATGGGGAAAAAGAAGGTCGCCTTCGGTGCGCCCTACCCCGGCAAAATTATCGCCGTGCATCTGAGCGACGTGGGCGGCGAACTGCTCGCGCAAAAAGATTCGTTCCTCTGCGCGGCCAAGGGCGTGGCGCTCGGCATCGCGTTCACGAAGCGTTTCGGCGCGGGCCTGTTCGGCGGCGAAGGTTTTATTCTCCAACGCTTGCAGGGTGATGGGCTGGCCTTCATCCACGCGGGCGGCACGCTCTACGAACGCACGCTCGCGCCGGGCGAGACGCTGCGCGTGGACACGGGCTGCATCGTGGCGTTTCAGCCGAGCGTGGATTACGACATCCAGATGGTGGGCGGGATCAAGAGCGCGCTCTTCGGCGGCGAGGGGTTGTTCTTCGCGACCTTGCGCGGACCAGGAAAAATCTGGCTGCAATCGCTGCCGCTCAGCCGCCTGGCCGGGCGCATTGTTGCCGCCGCACCGCAGACCGGACGCGGCGGACGCGAGGAAGGTTCGATGCTCGGGGGCCTCGGACGGATGCTGGACGGGGACAACAGGTAGCCGGTCACGGGACCGCACAAAGCACCTGAGTTAATTTGGACTGCGGCGAACGGGGCAGCGCGTCGCCGCTTTCGTTCGGCCGACGCACTCCAAAAGCACTCGCGCGTTCAGTGCGCCGGGGGCGTGCCCGGCAGTGGCCGCACCTTCAAGGGCGTGAAGTTCCCGTGCTCGCAGCAGGCGACGAATGTTTCCGTCACGGTCTTCAATTCCTCCCAGCGCGCGCGAATCGTCTTCGCTTCCTGGGGCGAGATGTGGTTGTCCGCCGCGGCGGTGGCGATGACCGCGAGCAAGTCGGCGAACTCCTGCACGAACTGGTTCGTGGCGGGGATGAGGTAGTCGGGATGCGCGTGATGCGTCTTGGGATTGCGGATGAAGAATCCCCCGCCTTGCTGGCAGAGCCACTGGAGCATCCGCTCGTCCTGCGTGGCGCGGTAGAGCGCGGCGATGCGTTCGAGAGGATTGCCGGTGGGCGGGCCGTCCGGCACGGGCGGCTCGGCCCATTTGTAGACCAGCGAGAGGGACAAATCCATGTCGGCCGCGATCTGCTTGGGGCTGGTCTTGTCGAAGACTTCGCGCAGGACTTCGTGCGATTGCATGGCGGCGATTTCAACAGGACGCCGCGCACACACAATGAGAAAATGGCCGGACGAAGATCGCGGGACGACGTAGCGCCGGCTTTCCAGCCGGCAGGTTGCGAGACTTTCCAGTCTCGCGCTGATGAGCCTTCCCAGACTGGCCTGTCGGAAAGAACGGCGGACATGGCTGTCCGCCGCTCCGTCAGTTTGTTGCCAACTAGAACCGTGCCGTCAGCCCGATGCGCACCTGAACCGGTTCCACGGGATGGAAATGTTTTTCCTCCCGCGCGTCGTCACCAGGGCGCACGCGGGATTCGTAGAAGTAATCAATGTCATGGTCGCGCCGGTCGAGCAGGTTCAGAATCTCTGCCGTGATCGTCCACGTCGTATTGATGTGATAACCCACCTGCGCGTTGAGCATGATGGTGCTGTTCGACTGCTCGCTGTTGTCCTCGATCAACGGGCGCGGGCCGAAGTAGCGGAGGCGCAAACTGCCGAAGAGTCCCCAGTCGCTCCGCATGGTCACGCCCGCCGCCACCACGCTCTCGATGGAGCCGGGAAGGTGATCGCCTTCCGGCGCGGAATCGCGGAACTCCGAGTGCGAAAGCGCGAAGTCCGCGTCGAGCGTCAGCCACTTGGTCACGTTGTAATAGTTCGCAAACTCCACGCCGTAACGACGGCTCGGGCGGCTCGCCTCGGTCGCGCCCGCGTCGCCGACGAAGAGCAGTTCCGAATCAATGTCGAGCCACCAGAGCGCGAGCGAACTGTGCAGCCCCGGCACATGGCTCGTGCGCGCGCCGACTTCCGCGCCGTAGGTTTGCACGAGCGGATCGGCACGTTGCACGCGTGAGCCAGTGACCGGATCAACACGCGTGTTCGCGCCGCGCCCGTCGTTGCTGTGATGGCCGAGACCGCCTTGCAAATAGAACTCGGTGTCCGCCCACGGCCCGAAGATCAGGCCGAGCTTCGGGCTGGCGATGACGTCGTCGCGGTCGTCGGAGTTCGCGCGCAGCGTGCTGTCCACGCCGAAGTGGTAGAAGTCCGCGCGCACGCCGGCCACGGTGCGAAATTTCTCCGCCCACTGCGCCTTGTTCTCGTAGTAGAGGCCGACGCTCGATTGGAAAATGTCGTCCTGTCGCGTCGTGGCGTTGAGGAGAAACGGATCGCCGTTTTCATCCGTGGCGTTCTTGTCCACGCGATGCTTCCGCTCCGTCTGGTAAAGGCCGTTGCGGATGATGTCGTTGCGGACTTGCAGGCCGAAGGTGTTTTCCACCGGGCGCGAAAACCATTGGTTGAACAAGGTGTGGCTGGAGTTCAAGCCCGCGACCCAGCGGCGGTCCACCTGCTCGAATTGATCGCCGCGGATCTCGTCGCCGAGGAAGTAGGTGAAGTTCGAGAACAGATCGAGGTCGTAGTAAAAACCGTAGGCATCAATCTTCGTGGCCGAAGAATCATCCGCGCGATGCCACTCGCCTTGCAGGCTGTAGCGTTGCGAATCGCCGCCCGTGGTGTCATCGAGCGAGTCGAAGAAATCCACGACGTGCCGGCGCACCGCGCTGGACGCCACTTGATCGCTGGAATCCCAGGTGCCGTGATACGCGCGCGTCGTGAAACTGTAGCCAAGCGCCGCGTCGCCCACGCTGTAACTGAGCAGCCCGTTGAACTTCTGAAAATCGTCAGGATTTTCCCACGGCCCGTCGTGATGATACGCCTCGCCCGCCATGAGCAGATGGCCGCTGCCCACTTTCGGCGACGTGCCGAACGCGAGCCGCCCGTAGCCATACATGCCGCCTTCGAGCGTGACGAAACTTTGCGGCAGCACCCGATACGTTTCGAGATGCGCCGCGCCCGCCGAGGAGAAATCACCATTGGCCGCGTAATAAACTCCCTTCTCGTAATTCACCCGCTGCACCAGTTCGGGGATCACGATGTTCAGGTCCGTGTAGCCGTGGCCATGTCCGTGCGTGGGCAGGTTGATGGGCATCCCGTCGAGCGACGTGGAGAAGTCCGTGCCGTGATCGAGGTTGAAGCCGCGCAGGAAATACTGGTTGGCCTTCCCGCCGCCCGCGTGCTGCGTGATGATCAGGCCCGGCACCGTCTCCAGGATTTCTCCCGAGCGCAGGATGGGCCGCTCGGCAAGCTGCTTCGCGCCGACCGTCCCTTGCGTCGCCGATTCGGCCACGCCCACGAGGCTGTCCTCGCGGCCTTGCACCACGATGTCATCGAGGCGCACGGGGGTGTTGGTCAATTGCGCCGAAGCATCGGAACAAAGGGCGCAGGCGAGCGCGAAGGCGGCGGCGTTGAACTTTAGAGTTCTGTGACGGATTCGCGCGTGTTGAGGAATGCGCGCCTCTCCCCCACCCCGGCCCTCTCCCGCTGGGTGAGGGAGAAAGTCAGCCAGCGTTAAGTGACGACGTGCGCGCTCGAATGGTTGAAGACTGAATGCCGTTCCCCCTCTCCGCTGGGGAGAAGGCCGGGTTGAGGGGAAGGCGGACGATGGCAACCGGTAATCTTGAAAATCACATGGAGCCATCAGGATATTTTTCTTCTGCATAATCGAAATTGGAAAAGTTTTTTCTCGGCGCGGCGCAGACGGTGAAAACGAATCTGCTTTCATCGCCGAAACCGCGCACCACCCACGACGCACGGCGGACATCGCCAAGACGCGAACGGATTTGGAAACGGAACTAACCGGTGAGGATCAGCAGAAGACAGGCGGCCCGCGTCCGGCGGTCGGCGCAAAGAACACGCTGATCACGACGCGGGATTCGGGGACGGAAGAAAACCAGAGGTGCGACTCGGGCCGGAAGACGAGCGGAGAAATTTCCACCGCACCTTCGACCAGTCCGCTCGCGAGCAACTGCGGCAGGCTGTGGTGCGTGTGGCCGGATTCGCCTTCCGGCACGGGGGCGGACTCGGTGGCGCGCGCGAGCCATTGCGCCACGGCGCGATAGAGGTCCTGCGGTTGCAGGCCGAACAAGGTCAGCGCGTCGGCGTCCGCGGCGACGCGGGATGACGAAGGACACTGTTCACTCCCTCTCCTCCCTCCGAGGGAGGAGAGGGAGTCCGAAACGCTGGGTTCGAGAACGAGGTCGGGATGCGGATGCGCGTGCTGCGCGCCGAGATGGTGGTGGTCATGGCCGGAGCCGCCGTGCTCGACCCAGCGGTGCAACGCCGGATGAATCGCCACCGCGCCCGCCAGCGCGAAACACACGGCCAGCGACCACGCGATGAATGATTGCCAGCGACGGTTCACAGATTGATTACGCGCGCGACCCTAGCGACGGATGCCGGGAAAAAAAGAAATTTTTGTCCAGACAGTGGGCCAGCCGTCCCGGCTGAAGACCCGCCCGCCGAGACGGCCAGTGGACCTGCCGCAGGCGGGACGCCTGCCCTACTACGCTCACGGCTCCGTCACGCGGTAGAAGCGGAGCGGGTTTTGCAGCGCGTTGGTGTCGGTGAAGGTCATGGCCTCGGTCTCGTTGGTGAAGTTCAGGAGCGGCGTCCAGTTCGACAGATCCGTGCTCGCCTCCAGCACATGGGCGCGGCCCAGCACGCCTTTCAACCCGAACGTGAAGCCCACGCCGGGCTGCCAGCGCGGCGGCGCGAGTTCCGTGAGGATGCGCCCGGACTGGAGCACGGTGCCGCGATTGCCAATCGCGACCAGCTTGCCGTCGAGAAACGCGATGCGGTGGAAGTTCTCGAACGTGCGCGACGCGCGCGGCGTCCAGGTGAGCAAATCCGTGGAGGTAAAAATGCCGCCGTTGTTGCCGACCACAATCCACAGGCCGTTAACAAAGGTCGCGCCGCGCAGGTTCAGCCCGCCCGCGTAGCTGAGGTTGTGGAAGGTGGTGAAGCCGTCGGTGCGGAAGATGTAGCCGTCGTTGGCGGTGGTGATGAACAGTCCGTTGGCGAAGGTGATGCCGCGCAAATTTTTTCCCGGATAGAGAGTGACCTGCGCCCAGTCCACGCCGTTCGTGGAGTAGAAGAGCGAGCCGTTCCGGTTGCCCGCGCCGTCACCCACGATCAGGAGGATACCGTTGCCAAAGGCCACGTCGTTCAAGTCGTAGGGCAAGAAACCGTTGCCGGGATAAACCGTCTGCGCCGTCCAGTTCGTGCCGTTCGTGGAAGTCACCACGCTGCCTTGCGTGCCGACGGCGACCCAGCGGCCTGGCGCGTGCGTGACGCCCTTGAGTGAATTCGTGCTGCCGCTCGCGCGCAACGTCCACGCCACGGCGTCGGGCGAGGTGAGAATAATTCCCGGCTCGCCGACCGCCACCCAGAGTCCGCCGCCAAAGGCCACGCCGTGCAGGTCGTTGGTCACGGGCGAGGTTTGCAGCGCGTAGCTCACGCCGTCGGTCGTGGTGAGAATGCTGCCGCCTTTGCCGACGATGACGATCAAGCCGTTCGCCACGGCCATGCCGTCGAGGTCGCGCGTGGTGCCGAGATTTTCCTGCTGCCAGGAAATTCCGTCCGTGGAAGTGATGATCGATCCGTTCTCGCCCACGGCGACGAACAATCCGTCCGCGTAATGAATTCCTTCGAGACGGTCAAACGTGCCGCCAAACTCGGGCGTCCAGTTGATTGTATCGGTGGAGGTAAGAATGGTGCCGCGCGCACCGACGGCAACAAATCTGTCCGCGCCGTAAGTTACGCCCAGCAACCGCCGCGTGGTCACGGGCAAACGCGACTGCCAGAAGGTGCCGTTCGCCGAGACGTGGATGGTGCCGTCATCGCCCACGGCCACGAAGAAGCCGTTCGCGTAGGTCACGCTCTCGACCTGGCGGTTGGGCGTGAAGACGGTGGACCAGTTCGTGCCGTCGAACGAGGCGCGGATGAGGTTGAATCCGGCGGCGATGAAAAGGCCGTTGCCGTAGGTCACGCATAGGTTCGCGCTGAACGGGCCAAGACCGACGCGGCCCCAGTTGATCCCGTCGGTGGAAACGAGCGCGAGGCTCGTCACGCCCGGCCCGTAACCGAGCGCGACGAAGCGTCCGTTGGCAAAGGTGACGTCATTGAAAACAGCATCGGGCGCGACGAAGCGGTAGGCCCAGTTCGTGCCGTCGGCGGAGGAGAGAACGGTGCCGCCGACGCCGACCGCGACGAAGGTTCCCGCGCCGTAGGCCACGCCGAAGAGCGCCAAATCCGCGCGACGGTTTTGCAAACTCCAGTTCGATCCGTCCGCCGAGGTGAGGATGGTCCCGCGCTCGCCCACGGCCACAAACTGCGCCGGCCCGTGCGCGACATCGTAGAGCGGCTGCGACTGCGGGAGCGGATGGCGTTGCGTCCAGCGGTCGAGCGGTCCGGCGGCCAGAACGGTGAGCGCGACGGGCGCGCTGGTGATGGAGCCGAGGTAATTGCTGGCGATGAAGGTGTATTGGCCCGCATCCGCCGGGGAAACATCCAGCAGCGTGAAGCCGCCCGCAGACAACCCGCAGCAGCCCTCGAACGTGTAGGGCAAGGCCACGTTGGTGCCGTTCTGTTGAAGATAATAATCCGGCAGC
This sequence comes from Pedosphaera sp., assembly GCA_031380445.1. Lineage (GTDB taxonomy): Bacteria > Verrucomicrobiota > Verrucomicrobiia > Limisphaerales > SIBH01 > JANNGC01. Next base: position 10,022 of record JANNGC010000240.1, on the reverse strand, counting down.
GGCCCGCCGCGCGCGGAGGCAAAAAAGCGCGCGGAGCCGCCCGCCGTGACTTGCAGCGGCGGCGTCAAGACCGTCCACACCGGAGCCTGCTCGCGCACTTGGATGACGCGCACGGAACTGGTGATCGCGCCCGCGAGATTCGTGGCGGCGAAGGAATAGAACCCGGTCTGGCTGGCGGTCAGCCCGAAGAGCGAGAGCAACTGGTTGGTCTGCCCCGGCAGATTCACGCCGTTGAAACGCCACTGCACCTGCGACGGGCTGCCAGAGTACGAGGCCTGGAGTATGAGGTCTTCACCGACCAGCGATTGCGACGAGCCGGCGTAGATGTAGAGCGAGGCGTTGGCGGGCGGCGCAAGATAGGCGGTGAGCGCGACGGGCGCGCTGATGTAGCTGTTGAGCGCGTCGTTGACCGCGAGCGCGTAGTCGCCGACGTGGACGGGGTTGAAGTTCGGGAGGGTGAGGCAGGGGTTCGTGGCACCCGACAGGTTGGTTCCGTTGAACTGCCATTGGATTTGATACGGCGGCGAGAGCGCCACTGCGCCACACAAATACACGTAGCTGCCAATCTGATAGGGCGGAGCGCCATAACCAAAATAAGCCCGCACCACCGCCGGATCGGTCACGTCGATCCGCACCACCACGCTGGTCGCCACGCCCAGGAAATTGCTCGCGACCATCGCATACTCGCCTGCGTTCGCCGCCTGCGCGTTGGTGATCACGAGGCACGAGTTCGTCTCGCCCGGCAGGTCCGCGCCGTTGAAGCGCCATTGCCGCGCGGGCGCGGGCGCGCCGGACACGGACGAGCAGAGCGTGAAGGAATTGCCCGCCAGCACCGGAGCCGGGCCGGAGTAAAGATAAGCGCTCACGGTCGGCGCGGCGTACACGACGCTGAGTTGCGCGACCTGGCTGGTGGCGCGGCCTAGGACATTGGTGACCACGGCGTAGTAGCCGCCGCTCTGGTTGGTCTGCAAGTTGGCCAGTTGGAGGCACTGGCCGAATTGCAGCAGCGGCGTGCTGTTGAAATACCACTGCACGTTGGGCGCGGGCAGGCCCGTGAGCGTCGCGCAAAAAGTCTGGAGTGAACCGGCAAGCGCCGGCCCCACCGGGCCGTAGGGCGAGATGCTCACGGCCGGCGGGAGGTAGCTGACCGCGAGAACGAGCGGCGCGCTGGTGAAGACGCCGGCGATGTTGCTCAACACGAGCCGGTACGGTCCGGCTTCGTTCGAGGAAAGATTGGACAGCGGCAGGCACTGGGCGCCGGGAATATTCGTGCCGTGGCGCTGCCATTGCACCGTGGGGAAAGGCGCGCCTTGGATGGTGGCGCAGAGCGTGACGCCGGAGCCGGCCGGAGCCGGGGACGAACCGCTGGAAAAATACACGGAGCCGGTGGGCGCAATGTAATTCACCGCCAGCGCGAACGGCGGACTGATGGCCGTGCCGAGGACGTTGCTGACGAAGAACTGGTAGTTGCCCGTCTGGTTCGTCGCGAGGTTGGAAAGGTAGAGGCAGTCGCCCGTCTGGCCGGGCAGATTCACACCGTTGAACTGCCACTGGCCGCTGGGCGACGGCGCTCCGTAGCGGAACGCGCAAAGCGTCACGCTCGAACCCGCCGGCGCGGGCGCGGAGCCGCCGGACAGGTAAATGTTCCCGGTCGTGGGCGAGACATAATTCACCGCGAGCTGAACGGGCGAACTGGTGAATCCGCCGGAGACGTTCGTGGCCACTAGACGATAAGCGCCCGCCTGATTGGACGTGACCCCGTAGAGCGTCAGGCAGCTGCCGGTCTGCCCGACCAGGTTCGTGCCGTTGAACTGCCATTGTCGGGCCAGCGCCCCGCCGCCGGAGAGGCTGGAGCAAAAGGTGACGGAGCCGCCCGCCGGCGCCGGATTGTTTCCGCTGGAGAGATAAATATAGCCGCTGGGCGGGATGTAACTGACCGTGATTTCAAATGGCGCGCTGGTCACGCTACCAAACAGGTTCGTGGCCACGAGCCGGTAGAGGCCGGACTGGTTCGAGGTCAGGTTCGGCAGCGTGAGACAAGAGAGGTTCTGCCCCGGCAAGTTCGCGCCTTGAAGCTGCCACTGCAACGCGGGTGCCGGCTGGCCTTGGACAAACGAGCACAGCGTGGCGGTGCTGCCGGCGGGAAAAGGCCACGAACCGACCGCCAGATAAATCTCCGCTTCGGGCGGCGCGAACGTCACCGACACCTGCGCCACCGAACTAGTGACGGCCCCGGAGCCGTTGCTCGCGACGAGCCGATACGGCCCGCTGTCATTCGTGGTGACGCCGTTGAGCGGCAGAAAATAATTCGTCGCGTCCGACAAGTTCGTCCCGTGCCGCTGCCATTGGAACGCGAGCGGTGACGAGCCGCAAACCTGCGCCTGCAACTGGAGATTCCCGCCGTAGCCGACCGAGCCGCCGACCGGCGGCTGCTGAATCAGCGGCGGCCCCGAACTCGCGTAGGTCAGGATCAGTTGCACAGTCGCCGCGTTCGATGCGCCGCCCGAGGAGTTGCCGAAGAGATACTCGCTGTTGCCGGTCAAGCCATCGAGCGTCGTCAGCGAACCGCCCAGCGCCAGCGTGCCGCCCGCCGCCGCCTGCACGTTCGCGAGGAACGCGGCGTTCAGCGGCATGGTCACGAACAAATTCACCTCCGCATTGCCGAAGCTACGGCTGCCGTAGCTCACGCCGTCGCCGAGGTCCGCCCACACGTTCGTCAGCCCGAACCCGCCGAGCCGCAGCGCGCCGACCGGCGTGCTGACGTGCCGCAGTTCCAACGTCTCGCTCGCGTCCGCCGTGACGATGAGCGCGGTAAAAATCCGCAGCGACGCCGCCACCACCTGCTGCGTCGAGGCCGGGATGGAAAACGCAAACCAGTTCCGCACCGGCGAAGCCGAGGAGGACGCCTCACCGCAGAGATAATTTGGATTGCCCGGATCGTGCAGGCCGCTGGCGTCATACCAGCCCTGGTCCAGCGCGTTGACGGCCACCGGCGTGCAGTCCGCCGCGCGGGCGGGCCGTGCTCCGACGGCGAGGGTGAAAAACATCAGGGCCAGAATTATCCGCTCGCGGCAAGTTTTCATGGGCAGTGGCGTGAACCGTAGGCCTGGCGGCGGAGGAAGGCGAGCCTTCGATTCGTGTGGAACGGGAGGCTCGAAAGTCTCGTGTCCCAGACTCGCTGATTATTTATCACGGCCTTCATTCCCCTTCCCCTGCCCCACGCCGCGCTTCCCTTGCCCGGTGAATCCCGGTACGAGTTGCCGATGCACGTCGGCCATCTGCGTCTCCGCGACTTCCGCAATTACGCGCGGATGGACGTGGATTTCTCGCCGGGCTTCCACGTCCTCGTCGGGGACAACGCGCAGGGGAAGACGAACATTCTCGAAGCCATCTACCTCCTCGCCACGCTGCGCTCGTTTCGCGGCGTGGGCGGTGCGCAGATGATTCAACACGGGAAGAAAGGCTACTTCATCGGCGCGAAAGTCGTGGCGCAGGGCGAGAGTGAAATCAAAATGTACTGGGCCGTGGCCGAGCGGAAAATTTCCCTGAACGGCCAGCCGGTGAAGAAGCTCACCGATTATCTGGGCACGCTCCGCGCCGTGGTCTTCTGCACCGAGGATTTGCAGCTCGTGAAAGGCACGGCGCGTGGGCGGCGGCGCTTTCTGGACTTGCTGCTCGCGCAAACTTTTCCCACTTACATCCCGGTCTTGCAGCGTTACGCGCAGGCGCTGCGTTCGCGCAACGCGCTATTGAAGCAGCGGACGTTTGATCCCGTGGCGCTGGAAAGTTTTTCCCGAGAACTGGTTTCGCTCGGCGAGGAAATCACCAAGCTGCGCCGCGAACTGATTCCCAAACTCTCACCGCTCACGCGCCTCGCCTACCGCCGCATCTCGAACGATGCCGAGGAACTGCGCCTGGAATACCAGCCCAGCATCAAGCGCGACTTCGCGCTGGAACTCGCCCAGTCCCGCGCGCGCGAACAGTCGTATCGCATGACCATGGTCGGCCCGCATCGCGACGAGGTGCAGTTGCTCCTGAACGAAAAATCAGCCGCCGCCTACGGCAGCGAAGGCCAGAAGCGCACGCTCGCCGTCGCCTTAAAAATGGCGCAGGCGGAATACGTCACCGGCATTCACGGCTCGCCGCCGGTGCTGCTCATTGATGACGTGATGGGCGAACTGGACGTGAAGCGCCGCAGCGGATTGCTGCCGCTGCTGGAGCGCGCGCATCACGCGCGCGGCCAGGTGTTCATGACTTGCACCGAGGAAAACTGGCCGCGCGAACTCGGACGGGAATTGCAGCGGTGGACGGTGGACCAGGGCGCGCTGCGCCCCTGCTGAGTGGGGCAGGCGTCCCGCCTGCCCTAGTCCTTCAGCCGTCTCGGCTGAAGAACCACCAGCCGGGACGGCCAGTGGACAAGTGGCAGCCGGGACGGCTGCCCCACTGCGCGGTGGTGGGTTTTGTCGCGCTGCGACAAAACCAGCCCGCGCAAAGCGGGCGGTCGTGAGCCGTGCTCAAAGTCCCCACCTGTCCGAGCGCGCCGCTCGGCGCGGCGCAACTTCTCACCGCGCGAGAAGTTCCACCCGCCGGGCTCCCTACTTGTTCGTCGCCATGAGCTGCTGGAACTCGGGCGTGGCTTTGAGGGCCGCGAAACGCGCGTCATTCAATAACGACACCGAGAGGTTCTCCGCCGCCGGATTCGTCTTCCGCCGCTCGGCGCTCATGGCGAGCGCCTGCTTCAAGGACGTGATGGCCTCCGGACGCTTGCCCAGCACGGCTTGCGACGCGGCGTAGTCGAGCCACGCCTCGGGCGTGGGCGTGACGCGCGTCCAGCGCTCCAGCGCCTTTTCCAAACGCACGTAGTCGGGCAACTGCTGATAAACCTGCGCCGCGAAACTGATCATCTGCGCGTTCGCGTTCGGGATGGCGAGGATGGTGTCGGCGATGCGGAGCACGTCGTTGGTGCGGCCTTGTTGCGCGTACATCTGCGCGAGCGCGCCGGCGTTCGCGAGGTCGGTGGGGTTCAGGCGGAAGTTGGACTCGGCCTGCTGCATGGCGTCGGTGCTCATGCCGCCGACTTGCGCTTTCATCTTCTCCAGCTCTTTCACGAGATTTTCCAAGCCGCCGTTCGCGGGGTCGAGCTTGCGGGACGTTTTCGCGAGCAAGATGGCGTCATCGAAACGGCGCGCGCCCGCGAGCAATTGCACGTAGCGATAGAGCGCTTCCGGGCTGTAGGGGCAGAAGGCATACGCCTGTTTGAACGAGAACTCCGCCTCGCGGAACATGCGGTTGTGGACTTCCAGCGCGCGGCGGTCGTCCGCCGAGAGCGGCACGCCGGGCTGGCGGGCCTGGCGCATCTCAATCTCCGCCGCGCGTCCAGCGGTCTGGTTCGCCACGCGCCAGGCATAGACGCCCGCGATGGAACTGCGGAGCTTCGAGAACGCCTTCTGGCCGTCCTCATCGCGCACGAAGCGCGGGTCGCCCTTGAAGCCGCGATAATCCTTGTTCACATACACGCGCTCGGCGAAGGCCGTAATGTTCGAGACCGGCGTGTCGTAGGTGATCCAGTTGCCGATGAGGCGCTCAGAGTAATCGCTCCAGAAGAGATGGTCCTTGTCCACGATCTCCTGCGACAGCTCGGGCAACTGCTCGCGGTTGATCTTCATGATGATGCCGAACGGCGAGAGATGCGGATACATCCACTCGAGCGGGAAACTTTCCTCGACGAAAAATTCGTTATCCGGGTTCTGCTCGAAGATCACTTTGCAGAGCAGCGCGTTGATGGCCATGACGGCGACCTGACCGGAGACCTGCACGCGATTGTCCACGACCTTCACGTCTTCGCCAGGGCGCAACTGGCCTTTGGCCATGCGCGCCTGCGCGTCGTTCATGTATTCCTGGAAGCAGCGCTGCGAGTCCTCGTTCGACGGCGTGCGGATTTCCTTGTCGGGATAGGTGCCGCCTTCGCTGACCGCGAGTTCCTTGGGGAACGCGGCTTCGATCAACTGCCGGCTGAAACGGATGCGCGTGTGGTTGGTCGGGTTCTCCTTGGCGAAGTTCTGCAAATGCTTGGAGAGCGGCAGCCCCTCGAAGCGCGCCGGCGTGTAGAACGGCACGAGCTTCGTGTAATAGGCGATCTTCTTCGTCAGTTCCTCTTTGCGCGCGGTGAGCTTCGTGGCTTTGCCCGCACCGGAGGAGAGTTGCTGCTCCACCGTGGCAAGTTCGCTGCGGAGGTTTTGCAGTTCGAGATTGCCCGTCCATTCGTCGTCGAGGATACGGTTCAAATCTTTGGCGAGGCTGCTCGCGAGACCGCTGCCGCCGCCGAGCTGCTTGCGCGTTTCCTCGGAGAGATTGTCGCGCAGATACTTCGTCACCCCGTTCGGAGCGGACTCGAGCTTCTTCGCGAAGTCGTTGAGCTGGAGGAAATGTTCGGGCTGGAAGAACGACGCGCCCACGCGGCGTTCCTTCTCGATGCGCGCGCCGTTGGCGAGGAAGAAGTTGTCCAGCGGCACGGCGATGGCGCGCGCGAGGAGGTTGGTCTTGAAGTTGTTCTCGCGCTCGCGGTCGCTGCGCATCAGTTCGGCGAAGAACGGGATGTCCTTCTCCGTGCTGCGATTGTAGTGCGCGCGGATGTATTGGAGATACGTGGCGTCGGCCAGCGCGTTCTGCGTGATGATGTACACGTCGCGGCGGTCGAACTCCGGGTCATGCTTGTCCTTGGGCTTGGTGAAGCTCTCGCAGAAAATCATGTAGGTCGGGCAGAAACGTCCGGGGTCGGTGCCGCCGAACAGGATCGTGTCCTTCGTCATCTCGGGATAAATGTTCTTCTGGCCTTCGGGCGTCTTGAGCAGTTCTTCGCGCTCGGCGCGCTTGTAAGTGAGCTTGCCATCTTTGCCCTTGAACGGCGGCGTGAACATGTCGTGACCAAACCAGAAGCCAAACATGTGGCCGCGCTGTTCCACGTCCGACCAATGCGAAGCAAACGTCCACACCGGCATGAGGAAGCAGATGCCCAGCAGCGCCACCACGGGCGCGGTGTGTTTCCAGAAAGCCAGCACCACCGTCGCCAGCACGGCCAGCGAGAAGGTCCACACGGCCGCGAAGCGCGGAATCCAGTAGGGCGTCTCCGGCTGGAACGCGGCCGCCACGCCAAACCACAGCGCGGCCAGCGCGAGCACGCCGCAGCCGATCAGCGCGGGCATGCGGAAGCGCCGGTAGTTCGTGACCAGCGCGGCCACGGCCAGCGCGATGCCATACCCGATGGCGATGGCGATGAACAAGTGCGAGGCGATGAAGAACGGCTTGTTCAGCGAAATGCTCTGGCGATCCGGCGCGGGGTTGAACAGTTCGAGCAGGAACGGCCCCAGCACAATGTAGAACGCCACCAACCCCAGCAGCCAGGCTCGCTCACGCGGCTGCAATCGTCGGAAGAAAAAGAGCGGGATCAATCCAAGCACCAGATAGCCGAGGCTGAATTCCTCCACCGGGCCTTCGATCAAGATGAACCATACCTGCTTCGCGTAGGTCGTGACCCACGACACGGTCTGCTCGACGATGTTCGCGCCCGAGCCGGACGTCGGACGAATCTTCTCATACTGTCCGCGCGTGAAGGCGTGGATGAAACCGCCGACCGTGCGCGGATAGCCCCAGTTCAGCGGCGGGTTGCTCATCGAGGCCAGCGGCATGTAGAGGTAGAACAATGCGCCCACCGCAAAGGACATGCCGCAGGCGATGGCCTTGCGCCACTGCGGCGCCCAGTCCATCGCGCGGCCTTGCGATTTGAGCACAATGTCCAGCGCCACATAAATCAGCAGCACTCCGGTCACGCACACCAGCATGGCGCGCACGCCGCCCGCCGCCATCGCGCCGAGCGCCACAACGATCAAAACCGCGTCGCGCAGAATCTCCGTGGCCGTGGCCGAGGTGCGCACCGACAGCCAGACGTAGCCCACGATGGAGCCGAGACCGATGCCGTTGAAGATGAGGAGCAGCGGCGTGTTCCCCGACATAAGCGTGCTGCTCTTGCCGGTGAGAATTAGCCCCACGCCATAGAAAATGCTGTTCCACAACATCATCGCGCGGCCGATGCGTGGCTGCACCGCGATCATCAGAATCTCCATCGCCACCGTGATCACGAAGAGCGATTGATGGTTGTTGAACGAGATACCGCAGAGGAACCACGAGAAGTAGAGGTAGCGATACTGATTCGGCGCGTACGTCCAGTGCAGCAGGCAGACCACGCCGCCGATGAGCGAGAGGCTGCTCAAGGCATACACTTCCACGATGAGCGCCTGGCTCCACATGAAGGCGTTGAAGGCGATGAGCAGGCCGGCCACCACGCCGCTGATCAGGCAGATGGAGTTTTCAGTCTTGCGGGCAATCGTTTTGAACTCCGCGATGCTCTCCATGAACATGCTGCTGCCGCGCGAAACAATGAGCGTGAGAATGCCGCAGGCCAGCGCGCTGGCGAACGCCGAGGACACGCCGACGCGGAAGGCCATGTTCCCAAACGGAATGATCTTCGTGAAAATCCAGGTGTAGATGGTCCAGACCGGATAGCCGGGCGGATGCGGCACGCCGGCATACATCGAGCCGACGGCCAGTTCGCCGGAGTCTTGCAGCGTCAGGTCCGGCGCGAGCGTGTAGAGATAGCCGACGAGCGACACGATGAACGTGAGGCCGAAGGCCAGCCAGTCAATCGGGCGGAAGAGCGGCGGCAGTTTGGCCGGGGGCGCCGTGGGCGGCACCGGGGTTTCAGGGGCGGACGTGGCCGCAGCCGGACGTTTGAGGTTCGGCGCTTTCGGGTTTTCAGAAGCCATATCAGGGCAAAGTCGAGTTTGTGTTCAGCACGTTAAAAGGCCGGGTAGAAGAGCCGACCGTGCCGTCGTTTGTCCAACCCAAAATCGGCGCGGGCAGCGTGCTCGCGGGCGCATTGGCAAAAGCCAGGGACGACGGATGGTTGCTCAGAGAGTTCAGCGAGGCGGAAAAATTCTGCGTCGCGCCGAGGTTCAAGAAATTCAGAATCGTGAACAGCACCACCGCGCAGCCGACCACGCTCGCGCCCAAAGTCTGGAACCACGGCAGCGTGACCGGGCGTCGTTCACTCCGCGTTCCGCGTTCGGCGTTCCGCGTTCCAAACAGTTGCTGCTCCAAGTGCGCGCCGGGCCGCCGGGGCGTCCACGACCGCATCTGGTCTTCCAAAGAATTCGGTGTCTTCATAAATCGTTTTTGTTCAGAGGTGCGACGTGAGCGGGGAGAACTGCGAGCCGATGGGCGGTTCACCTTCCTCGTCCTTCTGCATTCTTCCTTCTTCCTTCTGATTTCCGCTCAGGCACGCGCGGAGTTTTTCCATTCCGTACCGCCACCGCCCCGCCACCGTGTTCGGCGATGTCTCCAACAACTCGCCAATCTCCTCGAACGTGTGCTCGTGCCAGATTTTCAGCACGATGACTTCGCGCTGCTCCGGCGGCAGCTTCTGGAGGCAGCGCATCGCGGCCTGTTCCTGCGGCGACTCGCCGGCGTCCTGCTCGAACCACTGCTTCGATTCCAGTTCGCGCACCACGCGGCGCAGGAAACCGCGCCGACAGTTCAGCGCCCGGTTCCGAAACCCCCGGATGGCGTAGTGCGCCGCGTTCTCCGGCTCCGTTTCCATCTGGAGCAGCGCCACGAATAGCTCCTGCAACACATCCTCCGCCTCGCTGTGGCCTAGCCCCAGCGCGCGCCCATACAGGATGAGCTGCGCGGCCTTCGCCTCGTAAAGTTGTCGTTGCCAGTCCACTGCGTTTTCACCCGATAGACACCGGGGGATGGAGATTTGTATAAATTTTTTCACCCCGCCGCCACAGGTGATTCTCGGGGAACCAAGGGTGGTGGGTTTGGTCGCGCTGCGACCAAACCAGCCCGCGTTCAGCAGGCGGTCCGACTTGGAGGACGCGTCCCCGCACTTCCCTGCACACCGCGCGACCGCTGTCACCGCCCCACTACGTAAAAAATCGGCATCGTCAGCGCCGGCGGCGGCTGCC
>JANNGC010000530.1:0-1879 GCA_031380445.1 Pedosphaera sp. | reverse complement strand
GACTATGGAATACGCCGGGCGCGTCTCGGAGACGCGCGCCGGGTCGGCGGTGAAACAATTCCGGTCGAGCCAGAACTGGTACCATTTCGATTCGACCGACTGCGGTTCGTAAGCTTTGGAGATTTCGCTCATGTCAGAGTTCTTTTTAACCACGGATGGACACGGATTAACACGGATAAGAAATCACAGGATCACGCGTTCCCATTCCAGGCGGGCATGCTTGAAGTTCAGGATCAAGCCGACGCGCAGCTTTGTGATGCGCAAGTAGTTCAACATCTGCCCGCGCTCGTGATCTGTGATTCGGTCGATGACCTTGGTGTCAACGATGACAGAACCGAAGGCGATCAAGTCGGGGACGAACTCCCCGACTTCAACGCCCCGGAATTGAACTGGAAATCGGCGCTGCTGATCGAACGCGATGCCGTTCAGCCTCAAGAGGACGGTCAGCGCATTCTCGTAAATCTTCTCGTGCAACCCGTGCCCAAGTTCATTCAGCACCTCGAACGCAAAGCCGATGAGGCGCTGCGTCTCTTCCCGAAGGACGAGCTTGCTGTTCTCTGGATGGTGCAAGTCCGGTGCCTTATCCGTGTTCATCCGTGTCCATCCGTGGTTTCAAAATCATTTCTTCAACAGCGCATACTCCATCGAGTCCACCAGCGCCTGGAGGCTGGCTTCGATGATGTTCTCGCTTACGCCCACGGTGCCCCACTCGCGTTTGCCGTCCGTGGAGGTGATGAGCACGCGGGTCTTGGCTGAAGTGCCCGTCGCGCCGTTGATGATACGGACCTTGTAGTCTGTGAGTACTATGACCTTGAGCTTGGGGAAGAACTTGATCAGCGCGCGTCGGAGCGCGCCGTCGAGCGCGTTCACGGGGCCGTCGCCTTCGGCCACGGTGTGCGCGGTCTTGTCGCCCACGCGCACCTTCACGGTCGCTTCGCAGACGGACTCCTTTGTATCGCGGCGCATGGAGACGTGATAGGCGTCCACGGTGAAGAGCAGTTCAGGATTGTGATCCATGATGCCGCGGATGAGCAGCGCGAGCGAGGCCTCGGCGGCTTCGTATTCGTGGCCTTGCGATTCGAGTTCCTTGACCTTGGCCGTGATCTCGCGGGTCTCTGGCGCATCCGGGGCGAGCTTGAAGCCCAGTTCCGCCGCCTTCATGAGGATGTTGGTACGACCGGACATGTCGCTGACCAGCACGCGCCGGTGATTGCCCACGGACTCGGGGATGACGTGCTCGTAGCTGCGCGCGACGCGTTCGATGGCGTGAACGTGCATGCCGCCCTTGTGGGCAAACGCGGACTGGCCAACCCAGGGCTGGCGCGAGTCGTGGCGGATGTTTGCCACCTCGTTTACGTATTCGGAAAGCTCCTTGAGCTTGGGCATCGACTTGGGCGGGAGACACTTCAGCCCCATCTTCAATTGCAACGTCGGCATCACGCTGATCAGGTCACAGTTGCCCGTGCGTTCGCCGATGCCGTTGATCGTGCCCTGGACCTGCGTCGCGCCGGCTTCGATGCCCGCGATGGCGTTGGCCACGCCGAACCCGCAGTCGTCGTGGGTATGGATGCCCACGCGGCAATTCAACTTCGAGATGGCGAGTTTAGTCGTCGCCGCGATTTCGCGCGGCAAGCGCCCGCCATTCGTGTCGCACAGGACGATACAATCCGCACCCGCCTTCTCCGCCGCCTGCCAGGTGGCCAGCGCGTATTCCGGCTCCTCGGCGAAACCATCAAAGCTGTGCTCGGCGTCGTAGAGGACGATCTTCCCGTGATCCTTCAAGTAACGGATCGTGTCGCCGATCATCGCGAGGTTCTCATCCGGCTTCGCACGCAGCACTTCCGTGACGTGCAGGAGCCAGGTCTTGCCCACGATGGTC
>JANNGC010000233.1:0-9995 GCA_031380445.1 Pedosphaera sp. | reverse complement strand
GATTCCACAAGCCTCAATGATTGCCGGGCGTTCACCGGACATGGCTGTACGGTGCTCCGGTGAAAACGAAAAGCCCGCCATCACTGGCGGGCTTTTGCTTTGAGATTCTGAATCGCGAAGCTTACCCGCGTTCCATGTATTTGCCGGTGCGGGTGTCCACCTTGATCTTCTCGCCGGTCTTGATGAAGAGCGGGGCCTGCACGGTGATGCCAGTCTCCAGGATGATCGCCTTCTGCACGTTGTTCGCCGAGTCACCACGCACGCCATCCGGCGCGTCGGTCACGGTGAGGACGACGCTCGAAGGAATTTCGATGGAGACGGGCTTTTCATTCACGAAGGTGACGGTGACGGAGCAGTTCTCGACGAGGTAATTCTTCGCGTCACCCACGAGGTCCATCAGCAGGGTCACGGTCTCGTACGTCTCCGGGTTGGAGAACACGAAGTCTTCGCCGTCCTTGTAGCTGAACTCCATCTTCGTGGTCATCATGGGGATGACCTCGACCTTCTCGGTCGAGCTGAAGCGCACGTCGGCGGTCTTGCCGGTCTTGATGCTGCGGAGCGAGGCCTGGACGAAGGCGCGCAAGTTGCCCGGCGTGCGGTGTTGCGTCTCGAGAACCACGGCGACGTCGCCGTTGTGAATGATCGCCATGCCGCGGCGAAGATCGTTTGCTGTTGATGCCATAAAATTCTAGAAATTTTCAGTCGCTGAGTCGTTTTTTGCGCCGCGTCTCAAAACGGGCCGGACGCGGGACGGGGAAGTTAGACAACGAAGTCGGCTTTGCAAGAATGGAGTTGGACAATTTGGCCCGTCCCGGCGCGTGGATTTTCAACCCGCAGCACTGTTCGACGAGCAGGCGCATCCATCTTGAAAGAATGCCTCTCACCATCGCACGTTGCTGCAGGTTGAAAACCCGCGCGCCGGAACGTCAGGCCGTGGCCAGCGCCGCGACCTTGGTGGCGCCGCGCAACGTCTCGTGTCCGTGCCGCAGCATTCGCTCCGTCGTCTCCCAACTCAGGCAGGCGTCGGTCACGGAAATGCCGTAGCGGATGTCGGCGGGGTTCGCGGGCACGGGCTGGTTGCCGTCATGCAGGTAGCTTTCAATCATCGCGCCGATGATGGCCTGCGTGCCGGCGGCGCGTTGCTCGATGAGGGAGCGCCACACGTCCTCCTGCTTCGCGTGCTGCTTGAGCGAGTTCGCGTGGCTGCAATCCACCATGAGCACGGGCGGAAGATTGGTCTTGGTCAAAAGGGCCGTCGCTTCGGCGATGCTTTGCGGGTCGTAGTTCGTCCGCGCCCGGCCGCCGCGCAGGACAACGTGGCCGTCGCCATTGCCCCGCGTGCGGACGACGCTGGTGAAGCCTTCCTGATCAATGCCGAGAAAACTGTGGCCGGTGCGCGCGGAACCCATCGCATCAATGGCAATTTGCAGCGAGCCGTCGGTGCCATTCTTAAAGCCGACGGGCATGGAAAGGCCGCTGGCCATTTCGCGATGCGTCTGGCTCTCGGTGGTGCGCGCACCGATGGCGGCCCAAGTAATCAGGTCGTCAATGTATTGCGGCACGATGGGGTCGAGGAACTCGGTGGCGGCGGGGAGGCCGAGTTCGTTGATTTCCAACAGGAGCTGGCGACCGAGTTGCAAACCGGCGCTGATGTCGCACGAGCCGTCGAGGCGCGGGTCGTTGATGAGTCCTTTCCAGCCGACGGTGGTGCGGGGCTTCTCGAAATAGACGCGCATCACGAGGAAGAGTTGATCGCTCACCTCGCGGGCGAGCGCGGCGAGACGGTGGGCATATTCCATCGCGCCCTTCGGATCATGGATGGAGCAAGGCCCGACGACGACGAGCAAACGGTGGTCGCGCTGGCCGAGAATATTTTGCACGGCGGCGCGTCCGGCCACGACGGTGCGGTTGGCCCGCTCGGACATAGGCAGGGAATTCTTGCTGGCGCTGGGCGCGGGGAGGCGCTGGGCGCTGACGACACGCAAATCTTGAGTCGGCTGCATAAAGGGCGGCGACTGTAGCGAAGCGAGAGGGAGGGAGCAAACGGGATGTTGCGGAGCGGGGCAGCCGTCCCGGTTGCCGCTTGTCCACTGGCCGTCTCGGCTGGCGGTTCTTCAGCCGGGACGGCTCAAGGACGAAGGCCGGCAGGACGCCTGCCCCACTACCACTGCTCAGACGCCCTTCAGCTCCGGCGGCTTGGCCTTGGCGGTCGAGCGGCTCTTCGGCAGGAACGGCTGGCGAAACGCCGTGTCGAAATCGTAGCCGCCCTTGAAATCCTCGCGGCTGTCCTTGTCCGTCTTCGCGAGCAGAGACTTCTCCACCATGTTGAAGACCAGTTCGCCGAAATCTTCGCAACGCTTGATGCCCCACTCGTTGAGCACGGTTGTGGTCATCGGACCGAACTGCTGGGTCGCGTAATCGCGGATGCCTTCGAGGAGCTGCTGGCCGCTGACGTGGCGCGGGGCGTCGCCCTTCGCGGGTTGGCGCGGAGAGGCGTCCTTGGCCGTCTTGGCCATCATCCTCTGCGTGTGGTCGAGCGCCTCGCGGAGAAACATGTAAGCGTCACGCGCGTAGCGCGGATCCTTGGCGACAATAAGCTCAAGCACTTCGTCGAAATTTATTCCATCCATTGATGCGTGAACATCGGCAGTAGGGACAGGAAGCTCAAGGCTTTTGCACGGGCGCAGCGGTGGCGCGGTCGTGCGGCGGATGTTTGACGCGCCAAGTCTTCACGGCCAGTCCGGTGAGCAGCAGGAAGAGGATGACGCAGAGAACGGTCTGCTGCTCTTTGGTCAGATGCTTCATGGCGTAGTGGTGCGGATGGAATAGCCCGGTGAAGTCGCGCTGGCAATTCGGCATTCGTCATTGGGGCCGGGCCGGGCGCAACCGGGGAAAATGTTCCTCACGCGAAGAGCGCGAAGCACGCAAAGGGGAATTGCCTTTTCCGACCTTTGCGTTCTTCGCGGACTTGGCGCGAGGGCTTTCAGGAAATTGAGCCGTCTTGAATCGTGTCCAGATGCGCGCGAACTCGCTTCGGAAAAAAGAAGGCCCGCCCAGTTTCCCAGGCGGGCCTGCTCACCCAAACTCCAAACGTGCGTAACCTCCTCGCGTAATGATTCGGCAACCGGCGGGGGAACTTTAGAAGGAATTGCTTTCGAGGAAGTTTTTGTCACCGGTGGCGCGAGGCGAAAAAGAAAATTGCCCGACAGCCTGAAAGGCCGCCGGGCAGGTTACACGCCGCAACGCGGGAGTAACGCGCCGTGGCAGAAGAACCATCGGCGTGAAGGGCGGACGACTGAAACCAGCGCGCGGGAAAAAAATGGTGCCGGTGGCGGGACTCGAACCCGCACGACTTTTTAGGGTCCCGGGATTTTAAGTCCCGTGCGTCTGCCATTTCGCCACACCGGCTGGCGCGGAGATGAAACACCAGAGTTCGGCGCGGCACACATAAAATTTTCAGGGCGGCGTCCCGGAGCGCGGGTTTTCCAACCCGCAGCAATGTCCGCAAGCTCGAGCGTGGGAACTTGCGAACACCGCTCTCCATCACACCTTGCTGCGGGTTGAAAACCCGCGCTCCGTCCTACTTCGCGCTTCGCTAATTTCCCGTGCTGTGTTTTTCTCCGCGCCATGAACGCCCATTCACGCCGCAATTTTCTCCAACTCGCCGCCGCGTCCACGCTCGCTGCTGCCGCGCCCGCCCGTGCCGCGCTATTTTCCTCCAAGCCCGCCGTCGCGAAACCGCGCGTGAAGCTCGGCATCGCCAGCTACTCCTACTGGCACTTCCGCGATCCGAAGGTCACGATTCATCAGGTCATCGAGAAGGCCGGCGCGCTCGGCGTGAGCGGCGTGGACATTCTGCACCGGCAGATGGACATCCCAGAGAAGGAGCCGCTCACCGCCGCGCATCGCACGCACTTGCGCGACCTGAAGCGCCACGCGCTGCGGCACGGCGTGGGGTTGATTGGTCTTTCCATTCACCAGGATTTCGTGGACCCGTCGCGCGCGGAGTTGCAGGCGCAAATTGATCACACGCACAAGTGCATCGAGATCGCCTACGACCTAGGCGTGCCGTGCGTGCGGATCAATTCCGGGCGCTGGAACACGATCAAGAGCTTCGATGATTTGATGAAGGCGCGCGGCATCGAACCGGTCATTCCCGGCCACACGGAGGACGACGGTTTCAAATGGTGCATCGAGTCGCTGGAGAAGTGCGTGAGCAAGGCCGAGCAGTGCGGCGTGACGCTGGCGGTGGAGAATCACTGGGGCATCAGCCGCACGCCGGAAGGCTTGCTGCGCATCGTGAACGCGATCAATTCCCCGTGGGTCGGCGCGCTCATGGACACCGGCAATTTCCTCGAAGACCCGTACGACAAGCTGGCGATGATCGCGCCCAAGACGATTTACGTGCAGGCGAAAACCTACTACGGCGGCGGCGAATGGTACACGCTCGACCTCGACTACAAACGCATCGCCAAGATTCTGGCCGACGTGAATTTCACCGGCTACGTGGCGGTGGAGTTCGAGGGCAAAGCCCCGGCGGACGAGGCGGTGCCGAAGAGTTTGGCGATGCTGCGCAAGGCGTTCGACGTAGCGTGAACGTGCTGCCAGTTTGCAACTGGCAGGGCGTGATGACGACGGGCGGTTCCCGCAAGTTCGGAGCGTTCTCTCCGTGAGCGCACCTCATCTGCCAGTTACAAACTGGCAGCACGTTATTCCCCCCGCCTCATGCTCATCGCGAGATTGCGGCGGTTTTTTTCGCGGTTCGCCGCGTCGTAAAAATCCACGGGATTGAAATCGTCCGTCAGCACGCGCCCGTTCGCCAAGTTCAGCGCCAGCCCGCGATACGTGCGCCCCGGCTCGATCACGCCCGCGTAGGCCATCTGCGCTGCGTTCACCTGGGACGGATGCACGTTCGTCGTCTCCGGCGTGTGAACCATCTCCAGCGGCACGCGCTGCGACGCCACGTAAAAAGTGTTCCCGCCCGTGGCCGTGTGAATCTTCACGCTGGGAAAAACATTCGTCAGCGTTTTGAACAGCGAGGTGGTGAAAAAATCCTCGCCCGGATTGAAATTGCCGAAGCTGTTGATGACCAGCACGCCGTCCGGCTTCAGCACGCGCCGCATCGCCGCGAACGCCTCGCGCGTCATCAGGTGCGACGGCGAGGAGTCGCCGAGAAAGGCGTCGAGCGCCACCGCGTCGTATTTCTTCTGGCAGTCGTTGAGGAACTGCCGGCCGTCGCCAATCACGATGTTCAGCCTCTTCGGATCGAGTTCGAACCACTTCTCCGCCACCGGCACCACGGCCTCGTTGATCTCCACCACATCCACGCGCGCGCCGTCGCGCGCGAACTGCATCGGCGCGATGCCTACGCCCATGCCGATGCACAGCACGTCCTGAATGTTCGTCACATACACGCGCGGCAGCCCGTGCAGCATGTAGGTGAAGAGCGAGGTGCTTTGCTGGGTGTTCGTGTCGTAGGTGTTCTGGACGAGATAGTCGTTCAAGTAGTAGCGCGCCGCGCCGTTATCGAGCACTTGCAGAATGCCGAAGTTCGAGTTGCCATAAAATTTCTCCGTCGCGTGCGAGTGCTGAAATTGGTCCCGCCGCACCCCGGCGTAACCCACCGCCACCGTGCCGATGATGAGCAGCACCGCCGGAGCCAGCGCGTCCCTCTTCCCCCCCCACACGACGAAGTGGATCAAGGAAAGAAGCGCGAGCAGCAGCGCGAGCAGATACATCGTCCACGAGTTGGGCAGAAACGGCGTGAGCACGTAGCCGATGAGCATCGTCCCCGCAAAGCTGCCGAAGGTGCTGATGGCCGTGAGCCGCCCCATGTTGCCGCCCACGTCGCCGACTTGCGAGGTGAGCATCCGCACAAAGTAAGGGCCGGCCATCGCCAGCAGCGCGAGCGGCACGAAGTACAGCGCCATCGAGGCGAGCAACGATCCGAGCGCAAAAGATTTCACGCTCAGACACGCGTAAGCCACCGGCTCAACCACCGCAACCGTGAGCGCGAGATACGCCGCCGCCACGAGTATGGCCCAGTAGAGCGGCGAGATGCGCGGCGACTTGTCCACCAGTCGCCCGCCGACGTAGTAGCCGAACGACAGCGCGATGAGCGCCACGGCGATTTGCGCCGTCCACACGAAGTGCGAGGTGCCGACGTAGGGCGAGAGCATTTTCGCGCCGAGGATTTCCACGATCATGATCGCCCCGCCGGTAATGGACGCGGTGAAGAAAAAATAACGGCGCTGCGCGGCGCTCAATCCGGCGGGTTCGGTCACGTTCGGCTTTTTCACGCGCGGGGTTCTAGCAGTTCAATGCACCAGTCGGAAACAATTTGCGCGGGAATGGTGCAACCGGGCGCGCTGCGACTGGAGCCAGCAACCTGCGCGCAGCGCAGCCGGCGTGGTTGGGCCGCGTTGCGCGCGGCCCCAATTAAATCGAAGACTCACGGCCAGCGCACCGCCAGCGTGCCGAAGAGGACGTGCGCCGTGTAGTCGTTGAAGCCGCGCGCCGTCGGCTCCTCGTAGCGGTAGAAACCATACTGCGCGCCGACGACGGTGTTCGTGCTGAGGCGATGCGAGACGCCGAACTGCACGCCGTGCAAATCGTAATCCATGCCCAGTGCCGTCCCTGCCGCCTGATGCTGGCCGAAGCGGGCGGTGGAAAAATTGTAGCTCGCGCTCAGGTCCGTGTTCGCGCCGGCGGCGTAGGTGGCGCGCGTCATCACGCTGTAAAGATCGCCGCGATACGTCGCGACCGCCGCGCTGCCTTGGTCTTCGGTGCGCGTGCGGGACGGCTGGTAAGAAAGCGTGGTGGCCAGACTCCAGCGCCGCGCGGGCGTGATGCTGATGTTCGCGCTGTACGTGGCGAAATCGTATTCGCCCGCGAAGACCGTACCGCCCGGGGCCTGCGCGCCGATGGTGCGCGTCGAGTCGGTGGTGGTGTGATAATCTGTGACGCCGAGTTGATAACTCAGCGTGGTGCGCAGCCACGTCGCCGGGCGCAGCGTCAGGCGCGCTTCCACCAAATCGCTCACGCTTTGCCGCGCGCGGATGTGGGCCGGGTAGCCATCGCCGGGCGAACCGTGCGGTTGTTCGTCACGCTCGTCGTCGTAATCGCTTTCGTGACGGCGATGCTGATAACTCGCGTGCAGCGCGGCCCAGCGCAGCGGTGAAACGTGAAAGCCCGCGCGGTAGTTCTCCCAATCAATCCGCGCGTCGGTGTCGCGTAGAAAATCATCGCCACCGTATTGCTCCTCGAACTTTCCGCTGCGTTCCTGCCGCCACCGCGCCTCGGCGAAAAGCGTGGTCATGGGAATCGTCGTGTAGCGCAGCGTGAACTGCTCCTCGACCGTCGTGCGATCAATGTCGCTCCGCACCAGCCCCGGCGCGTCCGGCACACCTACGCTCGGATCGTTTGGATCGCCGCTGCGATAGTTCGCGTCGCCGTAGCCGGTCTGCTCCGACCATTCGCTGAGCACGCCGAGCGCGGCGGTGAAGCCCGCCCACGGGCCGGCCAGCACGTTCGCGTTCAGGACATGCGCCGACTCTTTCAACACGATGTCGTTCGCCGTCCAAAAATTCCCCGCCGCCGGCCGGCCCGCGCCATCCACGCTCGTTTGATCAAACGTCGCGTCCGCACGGAAGTGGCTGAACAAATATCCGGCCGAGACCAGCAGCCAGTCCCTGATGGATTTCTCCCCGTGCAGCGCGTTGGCGAACTGCACCTGGTCCTGCGACTCGCGCGTGAGCGTGAATGCGGACGGGTACGCCGCGCCCGCCGGAAACTCGACGGCGTTGGCGCGCACACTTTCCAAATCTGCAAACTCCGCGCGCAAATTGTTCTCCACGCGCACGCCCGCAATCTCATGCGACACGTCGAGGCGCACGACGTGCGTCTCCTCGTCCACGGTGCGGCGCGCGGGATAAATGTTCCGCGTGACCGGGCCGCTGCTGTTGCCCTGCGTGACCGGCCCCCGCTGTTGCGTGGCTTCGTCACCGTGTTTGAAATGCAGTTCGTAGCCGATGACCGCGCGCGGCCAGTCGGGGCGCGTCAGTCCGAATTCGATGAAGACTTTCCCAAGGTCTGTTTCGAGGTCGTCGTCGAGCGAGTATAGGTTCTGCACCGGTGTCGAGAAGCCGCTGGCGCGAAACGGATAATACGGCCCGGTGTCGTTGTCGTAGCGACGAAACATCTCGAAGCCGCCGCGCGCGAACCACTCGTCGGGCTTCCGCAAATCAAGCGTGACCTTGTAGTCGTCGGTGAAGGCGTGGCCTGCGACCGTCACGTTCACGCCGTCGCCGCGCTTCTGGGTGACTTGAAAATCCGACACGCCGGCACTGAAGCCGCGCCGCACCCATTGATGTTCCTGAAACTGGCGCGCGTTGCCGCTCACCGTCACGTAGCGCACGGCGGGCGTGAACGAAAACTGTGGCTGCTGCGCCGCGTAAATCGCGTCGGCATCGAGCTTCTCCCACGCCGCGCCCTGATCAATCCACGCGCGGAGCAGGGCGACCTGCTCGCGCGTGAGCGGGTCGCCTTTGCCTTCCGGCGGCATTTCCATTTCGGGCACGAGCCGCGCGACGTAGTGGATGAGCGGACTCTTCGCGCTGTCGCCGGGCAGGATGTCGATGCCTTCGTTGCCGCCGCGCAGCGCCGCCTCGCGCGTGGCGAGCGAGAAGCGGCCCTTGGGTTTCTCCGCGCCGTGGCAGCGCAGGCAGGACGATTCAAAGAGCGGTTTGATGTCGCGCGTGAAATCGACGGGCGCCGTGGAGGCGGGAGGAAGCTTGGTGAAATCAATCTCGGCGGCGGTGGCGGCGACGGCGAGGAGGAGAGTCCACACAATGCCCGATGTCGTGGCCTTGACCCTTGGACTTTGAACCTTGGACTTCATCCTCAGTAGCGCAGATACGGGTCCACGTTCGAGCCATGCACCGCCGTGTGGCAGCCGGAAGTCCAGCAGGTGCCGCGCTGCAGGAAGGTGGTGTGATTCACCTTGCCGATCACGATGTTGCCGCGCGCCACGCCGGGGCTGGCGACTTGGGCGTGGCAGCGCAGGCAGAGATTCGCGTCGGGCTGCGTCAGCATCTTGCGATTCATGGAACCGTGCGGCGCGTGACAGGTGACGCAGCCCTCGCGCAACGCCGCGTGCTCGAAGACGACGCGCCGCGTCTGCTCACGATGACAGCTCGCGCACTGCTCGTTCTGCCGCGCCATCGCGAGTCCGCCGGCGGGCTTCATGATGTCCGGGCCGTGTGGGTCGTGGCATTGCACGCAGTTCATCTTGCCTTCATTGACCGGGTGATGATGCGGGAGTTGGAAGTCGGTCTGAATTTCGAGGTGGCACGAGTAGCACGCCTGCGCGTCGCGTCCGGGATTCACGATGAACTTCCCGCGTCCGCCGCCGGCCGCGATGTGTTTGCTGCCCGGCCCGTGACACGATTCGCAACCCGTTCCGCCCGCCATCTTTGCCGCTTCGACGTGCATTCTCCCATGCGGACTGGCGTCGAAGCCGCGCGTGTAATTCGCGTGGCAGTCCACGCAAGATTTGTTGCCGGTGAAACTGGCGCCGGGAATTTCCGGCGGCGGCGCGATCCGGCGTCCGAGTGTCGAGCAGGAGATGAACAGTGTGGCGGTGAAAATGATTCCGAGGAGCAGCGGCCAGCGGAGGCGACGGTGCCGCGCGCACGCCGCGCGCCACGCCAAAAAGTTTTTCCGGCTGAACACGCGCGTGTTGTAGCGAAGCGAGACGCGAGCGGCAATGACGGGTTTGGGTAACGCCGACATTCGGGTGCATCTCGACACTGTTCTTAAACCCGGAGCTTCCGACTCCCTCTCCCCGCGAGGCACTGTAAAGACCGGAGACATAGTGGACGGGTGTGCGGGGACATGGTGGACAGGTGCCGCCGGATGGCGGCAGCGTGGTTCGCTATGCCTTGGCTTGTGAATGATCTGATTTCTGTGCGCCTGGAGTTTGTCCATCTGGCCCG
>JANNGC010000231.1:0-1616 GCA_031380445.1 Pedosphaera sp. | reverse complement strand
CAAGATCAAAGAGCCGGTGCTGGCGAGTCCGGTGCTGAAATTTCCCGACGGCGTGCGAGTCACAAAAATTTATCCCGCACCGCTGCCGGTCTTGTTCAAGGGCGAGCAACTCATCGTCGCCGGCCGCTACACGACCGGTGGCGACGGCGCGATTCAGATTGAAGGCCAGGTGAATGGTGAGGCGAAACGGTTTGCCTACGACGTGGTGTTCCCCGGCGCGTCGAGCGAGCATGACTTTATCCCGCGCCTCTGGGCCACGCGCCGCGTCGGCTACCTGCTTGATGAAATCCGCCTGCGCGGCGAGAGCAAGGAGTTGAAAGACGAAGTGACGGAACTGGCGCGCAAGTATGCCATCGTCACGCCCTACACCGCGTATCTCATCATCGAAGATGAAGAGCGCCGCAAGGTGCCGGCGAATTTGCAGTCCATGCGCCGCTCGGCGACGACGGATCAACTCGGTCTCAGCGGCGCACAAGCTTCGACCCGTTATTACAAATTGCAGACCGACAAGGCGGGCGACGGCGCGGTGGCGAGTTCACGTTCGTTCAACTCGCTCAAGCAGGCGAACACGCCGGGCGAGGCCATCTCGGTCGGCAATGCGGATGTGTATCGCGCTGACAATGTCATGACTTACAGCGCGACGGCGGGCTTTAGCGCGGGCGGCGGCGCAGCCTCACCAACGGCGATTCTAAAAAATGAAAATCAGGCGCGTCAGACCCAGGAGCAGGGCCGCTTCACCGCCGGCAAAACCTTCTTCCGCAACGGCGAGAAGTGGATTGATTCCGACGTGCAGAACCAGAGGCAGGATGCCAAACGCGCCCGCGTGCAGTTTGGCTCGAAGGAGTATTTTGATCTGGTCACGAAGCAGCCGCAATCCAAGTCCTGGCTCGCGCTCGGGGCGAATGTGGAATTCACCATCGGCGACACGGTGTATGAAGTGACGGAGTGAGCCGTGCCGAAATGATTAACCACGGAAGACACGGAAAACACGGAAGACAAACTGACGGCGTTTGATTCCGTGTCTTCTGTGTCTTCCGTGGTTAAAACCGGATGTCTGGACTTAGCGGTCCGCTCCGCATTTCAGGAATGACAAGCGCCCCGGAACCGCCAACACTCCGCCCGCATGTTTTCACACGTTGTTATTTTTTGGACCGACCCGAACAAACCCGGCTCCGCCGATGCGCTCATCGCGGGCGGCCTGGAGTATCTCAAGAACATCCCCGGCCTCCTGCATTTCCACATCGGCAAGATGGCGAAGAGCCATCGCCCCGTGGTGGATCAATCCTATCAAGTCGCGTTGAACTTGGTGTTTCCAGACAAAAAGACGCAGGACGAGTATCAGGATCACCCGCGCCATCTGGAGTTTGTGGAGAAGGTCTTCAAGCCGAACTGCGTGAAGGTGGTGATCTACGACTTCGAGTAAGCCGGCTTTCTTGAATCCTGAAAGGATTCAGATAATCCAGCCCAGCGTTGCGCCGCCGAGGCGCTACGCTGGGTTGTTAGTTTGATGGAGATAGCAACCCTGCAAGGCATCGGTGTCTAGCAGCATGAGAACAGATCGAGGCCACGATGCGGTGCCAAGAGCGACGGGCGGGCGGGCCTCCTGCGATCTCGGC
>JANNGC010000212.1:0-10789 GCA_031380445.1 Pedosphaera sp. | reverse complement strand
CAGCGCGACCGTGACGGCCGTTGTCGAACAGCGCATCGACGGCCTCCTGCAACATGCGCTTCTCGTTGCGGATGATGACTTCCGGCGTCTTGAGCTGGAGCAGGTTCTTGAGACGGTTGTTGCGGTTGATGACGCGGCGGTAGAGATCGTTGAGATCAGACGTCGCGAAACGTCCGCCTTCGAGCGGCACGAGCGGACGCAAGTCCGGCGGAATCACCGGCAGCACCGTGAGAATCATCCACTCAGGATGCGTCTTCGAGGCGTGGAACGCGGAGAGCAGCTTGATGCGCTTGGCAATCTTCTTGCGAATCTGCTTCGACTTCGTCTCGGTCATCGCGACCTGCAAGTCTTCGACAGCCTTGACCAAGTTGACCTGGGCCAGACCATCGCGCACGGCTTCCGCGCCCATTTTGGCGATGAAGGCGTCGGGTCCGTAGGTTTCGCGGGCTTCGCGATACTCGTTCTCGCTGAGCAACTGATGCAGCGTGAGCGGCGTGGATTTCGGATCGAGAACCATGTAGTCCTCGTAATAGATCACGCGCTCAAGGTTGCGCGCCGTCACGTCCAGCACGAGGCCGAGGCGCGAAGGCATGCACTTGAAGAACCAGATGTGCGAGACGGGCACGGCCAGTTCGATGTGGCCCATGCGCTCACGGCGCACGCGCGCCAGCGTCACTTCCACACCGCAACGGTCGCAGACCACGCCGCGATGCTTGATGCGCTTGTACTTGCCGCACGAGCACTCCCAGTCCTTGACGGGACCGAAGATGCGCTCGCAGAACAAGCCGCCTTTTTCCGGCTTGAACGTGCGGTAATTGATCGTTTCAGGATTCTTAACTTCGCCCTTGGACCAGGAGCGGATTGCTTCGGGCGACGCCACCGAGATGGCGACGTGCTCGACCTGATTCACCTTGTCCAGACCCAGCAACTCCCGTGTCGTTTCTTTGCTGCCAATCATAATTTAATTCGTGTTAGGAAACTTTTTGTGTGCCGAGAATCAACCGAGCGCGGCGAGCGCGTTGCCTTCAACGGGCGCGTCGAGCTGGTTCGAGTAACCGACCTTCACGTCCATGCCCAGTGACTGCATTTCCTTCACCAGCACGTTGAACGATTCGGGGATGCCTGCCTCGAGGGCATTGTCGCCCTTGACGATGCTCTCGTAGATGCGCGTGCGGCCCTGCACGTCGTCGGACTTCACGGTCAGGAGTTCCTGCAACGTGTAGGCCGCGCCGTAGGCTTCCATCGCCCACACTTCCATTTCGCCGAAACGCTGGCCGCCGTATTGCGCCTTGCCGCCCAGCGGTTGCTGGGTGACGAGCGAGTACGGCCCGACCGCGCGGGCGTGAATCTTGTCCGCGACCAAGTGGCCGAGCTTCATCATGTAGATGTAGCCAACGACAATCTCCTGATCGAACTGCTCGCCAGTGCGGCCGTCGGTCAGCTTGACCTTGGCGTGCTCCGGCAGCTTGGCTTCCTTGAGGTAGCCGCGGATTTCCTTTTCCTTGATGCCGTCAAAGACGGGCGTGGCGAACTTCAAGCCAAGCAGCTTCGCCGCCCAGCCCAAGTGTGTTTCAAGCACCTGCCCGACGTTCATGCGCGAAGGCACGCCCAGCGGGTTCAGCACGATGTCCACCGGCGTTCCATCTTCGAGGAACGGCATGTCTTCTTCGGGAACAATCTTCGCAACGACACCCTTGTTACCGTGGCGTCCGGCCATCTTGTCACCGACCGAGAGCTTGCGCTTCGAGGCGATGTACACTTTGACCTGCTTGATGATACCCGCGTCCACTTCGTCACCGGCCTCAACGCGTTCCATCTCCTGGTTCTGCTGTTCCTGGAGTTCGTCGAACTTCTTTTTGAAGGTGCCGATGATTTCGTTGATCTTGTTGCGAATCGGCGACGGATCAATCTCGATGCGGTCATAGACCGTGGCGAGTTTGCGCAGCAGCGTCTTCGTGATCTTGCGGTTCGCGGGAATGATGATTTCGCCGGTCTCGCTGTTCACGACATCGAGCGGAATCTTTTCACCGAGCAGGATGTTCGAAAGCGCCTCCGTGAGCTGGTCACGAAGTTCTTCGATCTTCTGCTTGTAGTCGTCCTGCAACTGCTTCGCGGCCTTCTTGCCTTCGGAAGCAGGCGCGAGGTCTTTCTTCTCGGAATCTTTTTTCGAGGAGACCTTCACGTCCATGATGATGCCGTAGGTGCCCGAGGGAACCTTGAGCGACGTATCTTTCACGTCGGCAGCTTTTTCACCGAAGATGGCGCGGAGCAGGCGCTCTTCCGGCGCGAGTTCCGTTTCCGACTTCGGGGTGATTTTGCCGACAAGGATGTCGCCCGGCTTCACTTCGGCCCCGACGCGGATCACGCCGTCCGGCCCGAGGTTCCGCAGCGCTTCTTCGCCGAGGTTCGGGATGTCGCGCGTGATTTCTTCCGGCCCGAGCTTCGTGTCACGGGCGCCCACTTCAAATTCATCGATGTGAATCGAGGTGAAGATGTCGTCCTTGCCGATGCGCTGGCTGATGAGGATCGCGTCCTCGAAGTTGTAGCCGTTCCACGGCATGAACGCCACGAGCACGTTGCGTCCGAGCGCGAGTTCGCCGCCATCGGTGCAAGGGCCGTCCGCGAGAACCTGGCCCTTCTTGATGGTGTCGCCCTTGTTGACGAGAATCTTTTGATTGATGCACGTCGCCGCGTTGGAACGCATGAACTTCCGCACTTCATACACGGAGACGCCATTCGTCGGGTCGTGTTTGATGCGCTTCTTGCCTTCCGGCATTTTGCCGTTGTCGGTGATGATGATCTGGCTGCCAGTGACGGACGCCACCTTGCCGGCTTCTTCAGCCACGAGCACGGCGCGCGAGTCGCGGGCCACGCGGTCTTCCAACCCGGTCGCCACAAACGGCGCTTCGGTGATGAGCAACGGCACGGCCTGACGTTGCATGTTCGAACCCATCAACGCGCGGTTCGCGTCGTCGTGCTCAAGGAACGGAATCAGCGACGCAGCGACGGACACAAGCTGCTTCGGCGACACGTCCATGTAATCCACCTTCTCGGGTTCGACATCAATGAAGTCGCCCTTGGCGCGGCAGGTCACGGTCTTCGTGAGGAAATGGCCCTTGTCGTCGAACGGCGCATTCGCCTGCGCGACGATGAAGGTTTCTTCACGATCCGCCGTGAGATAATCCAGATGCCCGGTGATACGACCCTTCTCGACGCGCCGATAGGGCGTTTCGAGGAAGCCGAAATCATTCACGCGCGCAAAGGTCGCGAGCGAGGCGATAAGGCCGATGTTCGGGCCTTCCGGCGTTTCCACAGGGCAGATGCGACCGTAGTGCGACGGATGCACGTCACGGACTTCAAAACCAGCACGATCACGCGAGAGACCGCCGGGTCCGAGCGCCGACAAGCGGCGCTTATGGGTCAACTCGGCGAGCGGATTGATCTGATCCATGAACTGCGAGAGCTGCGAACGTCCGAAGAAGTCGCGGATGACCGCTGACAGCGCCTTCGGATTGATGAGCTTCTGCGGCGTCATCGTTTCCAAGCTCTGATCGAACAGGGTCATGCGCTCTTTCACGAGACGCTCCGTGCGGGCCAGACCGACGCGGCACTGGTTGGCGAGCAATTCGCCCACGGTACGAACACGGCGGCTGCCCAAGTGATCGATGTCGTCCAGCGAACCTTCGCCCTTCTTCAAACGCAGCAAATACTTCGTCGCCGCGATCAAGTCTTCCTTGGTGAGAATGCGCGAATCGCCAGCGTCCTTGAGACCAAGCTTCTGGTTGATTTTGTAGCGGCCCACACGACCGAGGTCGTAGCGTTTCGCGTCGAAGAACAACCGCTTGATCAGCGCCTTGGCGTTCGCCGCCGTCGGCGGATCCCCAGGGCGCAGGCGGCGATAAATATCCTTCAGCGCCTCTTCCTCGTTCTTGGTCGGATCCTTCTTCATGCACTTGATGACGATGCCGTCATCAACGGTGGTGTCCACGACGCGAATCTTGTTCACGCCGAGTTCCGCGATCTGCTTCACGACCGCCTTGGAGAGCGGTTCAAAAGCGCGCGCGACCACGATGCCCTTGTCCGCGTCCATCGCGTCTTCAATGAGCACCTTGTTCTGAATGTTCTCCAGCTTCTCCGCTTCCTTCACGGTCAACTCTTCGATGTCGTAGAACATCTGGAGAATTTCCGCGTCGGAACCAGTCTTCTTCGGTCCGCTGTCCTTGTCCTTTTCCTTGCCGGTGCTCTCGAAATTCGCGAGCGCGCGGAAGAACGTGGTGGTGAGAAATTTGCGACGGCGCTTCTTGCGGTCGAGATAAACGTAGAGCATGTCGCTCGTGTCGAACTGCGCTTCATACCACGAACCGCGATCCGGGATGATGCGGAAGCTGTGGAGCATCTTGCCGTTCGCGTGCTGCGACGCCTCGAAAGCGAGACCGGGCGAGCGATGCAACTGGCTGACGATGACGCGCTCCGCGCAATTGATCACGAACGTGCCTTGCGGGGTCATCAAGGGCAGTTCGCCCATGAAGACTTTTTCCTCTTTCGCGCCCTTTTCTTCCTTGAGCTTGAAGGTGACGTAGAGCGGAGCGCCGTAGGTCACGCCTTCGCGCAAGCATTCGAGCCAGTCGATCTTCGGGTCGCCGATTTCGTAGCTGTCAAAGTCCAGCACGCACTTGCCGTCGTAACTTTCGATGGGGAACACCTCGGTGAAGACCGCCTGCAAGCCCATGTTCTTGCGCTTGCTGGGCGAGAGGTCGAGCTGCAGGAATTCCTTGTAAGAATTCGTCTGCAATTCGATCAGGTTCGGGGGTGCGATCGGCTCCTTGATTTTGCCGAAGTTAATTCTTTCGTTTGCTCGCGATGCCATAAATGACTTTTTCCGTGGCTGACGCACACGCGTCCGCCGTTTTTTCCGACAACAACACAAGGCAAGTGCCCCGGCTCCGGGAAAACTTGCCTTCCAACCGACTAAACTGCGTTCCGGCTCACGCCGGACAAATACATTTCCAAATTAGTAATCAGTCTGAAGATTTTGGAAGTGATGAGACAGGCCTTGCGGCCAAACTGCTCAATTAAAACACTTTTTACTGACTCGCCGACCACTCCGCCAAACGACAAAAAGGCCCCACCCAACGCTTCCTTGACGGAAATTTCGGGTTGGAGTCTGTGTAATTAGTGTTTCACGCCCAAACGACTGAGGGCGGAAAGTATGGAACCGCATTTGCACTGTCAACGGGTTTTCTTTTTTCTTAGGGACTCGGAGCCGCTCAGCATGTTTCTTGCAGGCTGCAAGACGGTGGAACTGCTGGCGCCGCGAGCAGTCGGGCCGCACAGAGCGGCCCGCCGGAAGGCCAATTGAGATCCAATCACGCTCACCTCGCCCAAACCTCCGCCAGAAGATCATGAATTTCCCGGTCATGCTTCCGCAACTCCTCGCGCGTAAACGGATAAAAATCATTCGTGCCGAAGAACGCCTCGGTGGCCTCGGCGAAATACTCCTTGTGGTCGGTCAGGGCGTAGGCGCGTTCGGTGCGTCCGTTGTTGCGCTCCACGGAATCGTAGCGGCCTGAGGATTTGGCGTGGTCGAACGCCGCTCGGATGCGCGCGTCATCGAAGCCCAGCACCTGATCGTGATAGGCGTGCGCGAGATCATGCAGAATCATCATCGGCTGCTTCGCCGTCCACTCGATGAACTTGCGCGCGTTCCCGATCTCGACGCACTTGGCCGTGTCCGGGTTGTAGCCGCTCTGCACCAGCCAGTCTTTCGAGGGATGATATTCGGCGCAGGGCGCGTGGCCGTCGTTCACGCCCAGCCAGATGGGCACGCGCTTGAGCGCATCGGCGGCGCGCGGCGGCACGGTGTTGGTAATTTCTCGCAGCTTCAACGCGAGCAGCGCGAGGGCGTTGCTGCCGAGCGCGCTTTGCGTGGTGAGCAGTTCGCGGTTCACGCGCACCGTCCAGCCGGCGACGCGGGTGGTGGCGTATTTGGTGGAGGGGACGAAGGGTTTGGCAGAACTGGTTTCAGCGGCGCGACCGAAGAAACAGCAAACACCAAAAATCAAACTCCAAAAAAACACCAAGCTCCAAACACCCATGCGGCGCGGGCGCAGCGCGAGCGCACGGTCGGTGTTTGCGGTTTGGAGCTTCTCTGATGTTTGAAGTTTGGTGTTTGATGTTTTCATTCTTTGTCAGCAACTCGTCGGCACTTCCCTCAGCACCTCCACGCAGTGCGGAATCGCACCGACCACGAAGCTCAGGCACTCCACCGCGCCGCTCGGCTTGCCCGGCAGGCAGATGACGAGCGCGTGATCCACCACGGCGGCGAGGTTGCGCGAGAGGATGGCGTTCTTCGTAATCTTCATGGACTCGGCGCGCATGACTTCGCCGAAGCCGGGCAGTTCGCGCACGCTGATCTCGCGCACGGCTTCCGGCGTCACATCGCGCAAGGCCACGCCGGTGCCGCCGGTGGTGAGGATGAGCGCGCAGCCCTTGTTGATCTGTTCGCGGATGGCGCGCTGGATTTCGCGCTTCTCATCCGGCACAAGCGACTCGGCGAGCACGCGCCATTGATAACCTTCCGCCGCCTTCTTGAGCGCGGGGCCGCCCAGGTCGTCGTATTCGCCGCGCGAGGCGCGGTCGGAGATGGTGATGAGGCCAACGTGAATTTGCACGGGCAGGAATTAACGCAAAGGCGCAAGGACGCAAAGACAAAGGCTCGGCGCGCAACGCAGCCGGCGTGGCAGGGCCGCGTTGCGCGCGGTCCCATATTTTTCCGTTGGCGCGTGGTGAGTCGCGGGTGTGGTTTGAATCCTGGGAGCGAAGGACTGCGCTGCGCTCGTCCTTCGATTTATATGGGGCCGCGCGCAACGCGGCCCTACCGAGGCGAGGCTTCGCGCTTGGTCTTCGACACCAGCACCACGTCCGTGATCCGCATCTGTTTGTCCACGGCCTTGCACATGTCGTAAATCGTCAGCGCGGCCACGGTCACGGCGGTGAGCGCCTCCATCTCCACGCCGGTCTGCGAAGCGATTTTCGCCGAGGTGGTGATGATGATGCGGTCGCGCGCGGCGGGGATTTCAAAGTTCACTTCGCAGTGCGTGATGGGCAGGGGATGGCAGAGCGGAATCAGTTCACCAGTCTTCTTCGCGGCCATGATCCCAGCGAGCCGTGCGGTGGCGAGCACGTTGCCCTTGGCGATCTGGCTGCCCTCGATGAGCGCAAGCGTTTCGGGCTGGAGGTGAATTTCCCCGCGCGCCACCGCTTCGCGCAGCACCACGGGTTTGGCCGACACGTCTACCATTGCGGCGTGACCGGCTTCATTAATGTGGCTGAGTTTTTTCATGCGCGAGCAGGGAGAACGAACACCAGAAGCGGGCGGAGGGGCAAGAGCGGATTCGCGGCTTGGGTTTTCGAGGAGGTGTCTGCAAGTGCTGGAACACGAGACTGGAAAGTCTCTCAACTTGCCGGCTGGAAAGCCGGCGTTACGGCGTAGCGCCGACATTCCCGTCGGCAGGTGGCGAGGTTTTCCAACCTCGCAGTTTCAGCAAACCGGCGCGGCCAGATTTAATCCCGCCAGCGTGAGCACGGCGGTCATTTGATTTTCCCAGGTGTGTTCCTGAATCGCCGCGCGCGCCGCGCCGCCGAGCAGGGCGCGCTTCATGGAGTTGGTTTCCAACTCCCGCAACGCCTTCGCGAGTCCCGCCGCGTGGCCGGGCGTGATGAGCATTCCCGTCAGCCCGTCGCGGATGACTTCCTCCACCTGACCGACCCGGCTGGCCACGATGGGCAGTCCCGCCGCCATGTATTCGTAAAGTTTCAGCGGCGAGGAATAGAACATGCCGGCCGGCGGATACGGCGCGACCGCCACATCCATCGAGGCGAGCAGGCCGGGGATGGCGTCGGGCGAAACTTCGCCGGTGAAATGCACGCGGCGGGTTAGCGATCGCGCGGCGATTTCGCGGTTCAGATGTTCGCGGGCCGGGCCGTCGCCCACGATGAGCAACTGCGCCTCCGAAGATTCGCGCGCCACCGAGGCAAACGCCTCGATCAAAGTGTTGAAGCCGCCGATGGAGCGCAGCGCGCCGACGTAGCCGATGACGAATCCGTCCTTGGCCCGCGTGGGCGCGATGTCGCGGAAGCGTTCGGGGTTGACCGCGTTCGGCACCACGCGCACGCGCCCGCGCGCGGTGGGATGCTGCTCGATAATGTTGCCGAGCTGTTTCGACACCGCCGTGATCAGCGTCGCCGCACGGAAGGAGCGCATGGCGCAATCTTCCGCCCCGGTGGAATCCAGCAGCGTGCCGCGTGCGACGCGTTCTTCGAGCAGCGGCGCGTTCACTTCCAGCACCGACGGGATTTGCAACTCACGGGCGAACTCCATCCCCACATGGCTGTAGAGCGCGAACCGTTCGTAGATGAGATTAAAGGCGCCGTCGGCGGCCTCGCGGTCGAGCGCGGAGCGGACGATCTGGTTCATGATCAACGGGCTTTGCCCGTGGCGGTCCACGATTTTCGGGAGCGGATGCACTTGCAGCGCGGAGAGATCGTAGATGGCCTCGTCGCCCAGGCGGGAAGAAAACAGATGCACTTCGAGGCCGAGCCGCAGCATGGCCCGCAGCACCTCCTGCATGTGGACAGAGCAGCCCAGCCGTCCGAAGACGGGCGCGTCAGGATCTGCATTGATGTAGGCAATCTTCATGAAGCCAGTTGGCCCTGTTCGGTTATCGGCGGGAACGGTCTGGGGCTTGAAGAATATGCGGTGGACGCCGAGTGAAAATTTTGCGTGACGCGCAGGCAAAACTTTCAGTGCGTCACGTCTGGACTGCGGGCTGGAAAGCGTGCGGCCCGCGCCCCACACTCCGTCCGTGCTCTTGTTGCTCGACATCGGAAACACCCACACGCACTTCGCTTTCGCGCGCGGTGAAAAAGTAATTCACCCCGGCGTGCTGCCCACTCCGGCGTGGCGCGGCGGGCGGGCGGTGGACGTGCTCTCGCGCGCGGCGGCGGGGCGCGCCATCACCGGCGTCGCGCTGTGCAGCGTGGTGCCAATGGCCACGGTGTTCGCCGGAAGACAATTGCGCCGCGCGTGGAAGCTCACGCCGTTTCAACTCACGCACGAAACCGTGCGCGGCATCGGCATTGATTACCCCGCGCCGCATACCATCGGGCCGGATCGTCTGGCGAACGCCATCGCCGCGCGCGCGCTGTTTGGTGCGCCCGCCGTGGTCGTGGATTTCGGCACGGCGGTGACGTTCGACGTGGTGAACCGGCGCGGCGATTACGTCGGCGGCATCATCGCGCCGGGGCTGGCGGCGATGACCAGTTACCTCCACGAGAAGACGGCGCTGCTGCCGGAAATCAAAATTCGTGAAGTGACCGGCGCGGTCGGCAAGAGCACCGAGCAGGCGATGCTCATTGGCGCAGTGCATGGCTATCGCGGCCTGATTCGTGAACTGATTGGCCAGCTCAAGGAGGAATTGAACTGCCGCCGTCTGCCCGTGGTCGCGACCGGCGGCTACGCGAAACTCATGGCGAGGAAGCTGCCGGAGATCACCGCTGTCGATCCGCTGCTGACTTTGAAGGGCCTGCGGCTGGCGTGGGAATTGAAGCAGCGGGGCGACACCACTCCCGTCTCCGGCCAATCGTCCCCCGCCACACGGCGTGATTGAATGTGTCGGGCCGTGCAGTCGCCAGCTCCTCACAAATGCGGTGGCAAAACTCCTGAGCTTTGCGGAAGTTGGCATCCTCCACAGACTCTGCTGACTACAGCGCCACGCCGTTCAAGGCGAAGATTTCCAACGCGGAACAATGGCGCGTCCATCCCGCAGGCGAGGGACTGGTCATCGGCGGTCGCGATCCCGCCGGGGCGGGACCGGCGCGGTGAGCGTGCGTCTCCACCACGGTGGCCCGCCAGGCGCGAAGCCGAAGGCGGAGGTCGTGGCGGATATTTTGGCGGGGATCAGAGAGCGCAGGGCGTAGGCTCGTCATTCGTTTTCGGAGCGCGGACGGCGAGGTCCGCGCTCCTTTGTCCCCCGCCACAATTTGTTCGCTTGCCCCGCCCGCCCTCGCCCCTAAAGTTACGCCGACGAATTTATGACCGCACCCAAAGTAATTTACTTCGATAACAACGCCACCACCCGCGTCGCGCCGGAAGTCGCCGACGCCATGATTCCCATGCTGCGCGAATTCTGGGGCAACCCCTCCAGCGCCTACGCGTTCGGCTCCCAGGTCCACGGCCACGTCGAGAAGGCCCGCGCGCAAGTCGCCGCGCTCATCAATTGCGACCCCAAGGAAATCGTCTTCACCTCCTGCGGCACGGAGAGTAACAACGCGGCGATTCACTCCGCGCTCGTCACGCAGCCGGGCAAGAAGCACGTCATCACCACCGCCGTCGAGCATTCGGCGAACATGAACTACGGCGCGTTTCTCCAGAAGACCGGCTACGACGTCACGTTCCTCCCCGTCGAGAGCGACGGCTCGCTCGACTTGCACTTGCTGGAGAAATCCATCCGCCCTGACACCGCCATCGTCTCCATCATGTGGGCGAACAACGAGACGGGCGTGCTTTTTCCCATCGAGGAGATTGCCGCCATCTGCCGCAGCAAGGGCGTGCTCTGCCACACCGACGCGGTGCAAGTGCCGGGCAAAATCAAAATTGACGTGAAGACCCTCGGCGTGGACTTCCTCTCCCTCAGCGCGCACAAGCTCCACGCGCCGAAGGGCATTGGCCTGCTCTACGTGAAGCGCCGCACCAAGTTCCAGCCCTACGTCATCGGCGGGCACCAGGAGC
>JANNGC010000524.1:0-7136 GCA_031380445.1 Pedosphaera sp. | reverse complement strand
ACCGAGTTCAACAGCTGGTTCCGCAACTACAGCACGTTCGCCACCGTGCCACAGCCGGGTTCCACCTCGTTGCTCGACCCGATCCGCGAAGTGCTGTTGAACCAATTGTCGTATCGCAACCTCGGCAGCTATGAAGCGATCGTCGGCACCTTCGCCACCAACCAGAACGCGGCCCGCACCGGTACCGTGGTCGACTCAGGCGTACGCTGGTTCGAACTGCGCCGGATCGGCGCCGGCAACTGGACACTGTTCCAGGAAGGTACGTTCAGCCCGGGCGATACCAGCACCCATCACCTGATGGGTACGGCGGCGATGGACAAGTTCGGCAACATCGGCATGGGTTACAACGTCACCAAGACGACGACTCCGACCAAGTTCGCCACGCTCGGCTATACCGGCCGCACCGTGTCGGATGCCGCTGGCGTCATGTCCCTCGGTGAGAATGAAGTCGCCGTCGGCGCCGCTGCCGAGACTTCCGGCCGCTGGGGCGACTACTACCAGATGACCGTTGACCCGGTGGACGACTGCACCTTCTGGTTCGTCGGCATGTACCGTCCCGCCGGCAGTTGGCAGACCCGCATCCAGGACTTCAAATTCCCGGCCTGCAGCGGCGTCACCACGTACACGATCTCCGGCACCGTCACCACCGCCGCAAGCGTCGGCATCAGCGGCGTGACGGTCAGCAACGGCAGCACGAGCGCCACCACCAATGCCAGTGGCGCCTACACGCTGTCCGGCGTGGCCAATGGCACCTACACGCTGACCCCGTCGCTGAGCGGTTATACGTTCTCTCCGGTCAACCGCAGCGTCACGGTCAGCAGTGCGAACGTCAGCGGACAGAACTTCACCGGCACGCCGCCGGCCAACGTTCCGCCGGTCGCGAACTTCACGTTCACCACCAGCGCGTTGACCGCCAACTTCACCGACACCTCCACCGACAGCGACGGCACCATCGCATCGCGCAGCTGGAACTTCGGCGACAGCACCACCTCCACCGCGACCAGCCCGAGCAAGACCTACGCCGCAGCCGGTACCTACACGGTGACCCTCACCGTGACCGACAACGGCGGCGCGACCAACACCAGGACCAGTTCGGTCACGGTGACGGCGGGCGGCGGCGGTACGGTGCTGAGCAACGGCGTTCCGGTCACCGGACTCGGCGCGACCACCGGCAACTCGCTGAACTACACGATGGTGGTGCCCGCGGGCGCCAGCAACCTGACGTTCACGACCTCCGGCGGTACCGGCGATGCGGACATGTACGTGAAGTTCGGCGCTGCGCCGACCGACACGGTCTACGACTGTCGTCCGTTCACCAGCGGCAACGCCGAAACCTGCACCTTCGCGGCACCGTCGGCCGGCACCTACTTCGTCCGTCTGAAGGCCTACGCGACCTTCGCTGGCGTCAGTCTGGTCGGCAACTACACGACCGGCGGCGGCAGCACGCAGACCTACACGAACGCCACTGCGTTCGCCATCGGCGACAACACCACGATCAACAGCCCGATCACGGTGTCCGGCCGCACCGGCAACGGTTCCGCCACGACCCCGGTCGCAGTGAACATCACCCACACCTACAAGGGTGACTTGAAGGTCGACCTGTTGGCGCCGGACGGCAGCGTCTATGTGCTGCACAACCGCACCGGCGGCAGTGCCGACAACATCATCCAGACCTTCAGCGTGAACCTGTCGTCCGAAGCCTTGAACGGCACGTGGAATCTCCGCGTGAACGACAACGCGGCGGGCGATATCGGCACGCTCAACAGCTGGAGCATTACGTTCTGATCGAATGCGGTTTTCATAGCAACAGGAGAAGCCCCGGCGGTTGCCGGGGCTTCTCGCTTCGAGATTCATCCGCTGCCCTCGCGAATAACTGCAGAGCATCGATGAGAATGAGGCGTTGAATGGCGTCATGTCCGATCAACAGGGGGATTCGGCAACAACACGGCCTTAGATTTCCGTGATACCCCATCCATGGAGTGAGGACGCAACAATGAACGCACCGAGATTCACTACCGTATTGAAAGCAGCGGCCCTGATGCTGTTGCTGCCCTGCGCAGCGATGGCGGCGCCGCCGAAGGACAGCAATACCAGCCGTCTGCAGATCGGACAGCCGGTCACGCCTTACAGCATGAGCACCGATCTGCGCAATCTGCCCAAGGCCAGACAGTGGGCCCCCGGCATGGGCATCCGCGAAGCGCACCGCCGCGTGTATCGCCCGATCGGCAGCACGCTGCCGCACGCGCCCGCCGACAAGCCGACCGCCGAAGACCGTCTGCCCGAGTTGCAGCAGCTGTGGGACGAGAGCCCCGCCGGTGTTCGCGCGCGTTCGCGCGTGAAAGCCGCGATCAGCGAGCGTGTCAGCATCAACAATCCGAACACCGGCGTGAGCCCCGGCGACCCGGTCGTCGAAGTCGGCGCCAATCACATCCTCTACGCTGTCAACAGCGGCGGCTCCGGCACTTACTTCAACGTCTACGACAAGACCGGTGCGCTGGTCGCCGGCCCGATCACCTTCGGCTCGCTCGCGCCCGCAGGCTCGGCCTGCGCCAGCGATGGCGGCGACCCGATCGTGCTCTACGACCGTCAGGCCGGCCGCTGGTTTTTGCTGGTCCTGGACAACTCGAACCTCTGCACCTACGTGTCGAAGACCTCCGACCCGGTGACGGGCGGCTGGTGGGCCTACAACTACGCGACACCTTCGCTTCCCGATTACCCGCATTGCGGCATCTGGAACGACGCCTACGTCTGCGGCGACAACGAAGGCGGCGCGCAGATCAGTCTGTATGCGTTCGATCGCGCCAACATGCTCAACGGCGCCACCGCGCGCCCGGCGCAGCGCTTCGCCAGCATTCCGAAGCTGGCGGGCTACGGTTTCCAGATGATCACGCCGGCCACGTTCTACGGCAGCACAGCAGCACCGGCGGGCCGCAAGCAGGTCGTCGCCCGCCACCGCGACGACGAAGCCCATGACGGCGTGGCGGCCAACGGCACCCAGGATTTCATCGAGCTTTACGAGATGAATATCGATTGGACCACGCCTGCGAACAGCGGCATCACCACACTGCCGCGCATTCCGATCACCGAGTTCAACAGCTGGTTCCGCAACTACAGCACCTTCGCCACCGTGCCGCAGCCGACGTCGGCGACCGCAAGACTCGATCCGATCCGCGAGGTGCTGCTCAATCAGCTTATCTACCGCAACATGGGCACCCATGAAGCGATCGTCGGCACGCTCGCGACCAACCAGGATCCTGCCCGCACCGGCACCGTGGTCGATTCCGCAATGCGTTGGTTCGAGCTGCGCAAGACTGGCAGCGGTGACTGGGCCTTGTTCCAGGAAGGCACGTTCAGCCCGGGCGATGCGGAAACCCATCACCTGATGGGCACGATCGCGATGGACAAATTCGGCAACATGGCGCTGGGCTACAACGTCACCAAGACCAGCGCGCCGACCAAGTTCGCAACGCTGGGCTATACCGGCCGTACCGCCGCTGACGCTGCGGGCGTGATGTCATTGGGCGAGAATGAAGTCGCCATCGGCGCGGCGGTCGAAACCTCCGGCCGCTGGGGCGACTACTACCAGATGACCGTGGACCCGGTCGACGACTGCACGTTCTGGTTCGTCGGCATGTATCGCCCCACCGGCGGATGGCAGACACGCATCCAGGACTTCAAGTTTCCGGCATGCAGCGGCGTGACCACGTACTCGATCTCCGGTGCGGTCACCACCGCCGGCGGCGCGGGCATCAATGGCGTGACCGTCAGCACCGGCAGCAACAGCACCACGACCAATGCCAGTGGCGCGTATACGCTGTCGGGCGTGATCAACGGCGCCTACACGCTCACGCCTTCGCGGGCCGGTTTCACTTTCTTGCCGACCAGCCGCAGCGTCACCGTCGCCGATGCCAACGTCACCGGCCAGAACTTCGCCGGGACGCCGCCGCCGAATGTGCCGCCGGTCGCGAACTTCACGTTCACCACTACTGGGCTGACCGCCAGCTTCACCGACACCTCCACCGACAGCGACGGCACCATCGCCTCGCGCAGCTGGAACTTCGGCGACGGCACGACTTCTACGGCGAGCAATCCGAGCAAGACCTACGCGACGGGCGGCACCTACACGGTCGTGCTTACCGCGACCGACAACGCCGGCGCCGCCAGCAGCAAGACAAGCCCGGTCACCGTGGTGGTTCCCAATGTGCCACCAACGGCCAATTTCACTTTCGCAGCAACCGACTTGACGGTCGCGTTCACCGATACCTCTACCGACAGCGACGGCACCATCGCTTCGCGCAGTTGGAATTTCGGCGACGGCACCACATCGACGGTGACCAATCCGAGCAAGACCTATGCCGGGTCCGGCACGTACACCGTCACTCTCACCGTGACCGACAACAGCGGCGCTTCCAACGCCAAGTCCAGTTCGGTGACCGTGAATGCGGCGGGTACACAGACTTACACCAACAACACCGACTATCCGATCAACGACAACGCGACGGTCAACAGCCCGATCAGAGTGACCGGCCGCAGCGGCAACGCACCGGCCAATACGCCGGTGGCCGTGAATATCCTTCACACCTACATCGGCGATCTGAAAGTGAGCCTGATCGCGCCGGACGGTACCGCCTACGTGCTGCATGACCGTACCGGCAACAGCGCCGACAACATCATCACCACCTACAGCGTGAATCTGTCCGCCGAAACGATCAACGGCAACTGGCGGCTTCGCGTCAACGACAACGCCAATGCCGACACCGGCCGTATCGACAGCTGGAGCATCACGTTCTGATCTTTTGATATTACGTTTCGTGATTACTACAAGCCCCGGCGCAAGCCGGGGCTTTTTTGTGCGGTGCGGAACTTTTTCGCACCATGAAGCACGACCCCGCGCATGTCGAGTGTTGAGTATTTTGCGACACATTGCTGCGGAAACAATGTGCCCCGCATCGTTCGGGCGGAGATTTTCGCCGGATCGAGCGATGGATCGACAAGGCGGCGAAAAAAGCCATGAAAAAAAGGTTTTTCCAGATGCCTGGGAAAATTTTTTTCGCGCATTTCATTCGTGCGGAATCGGAGCTGCCGATGCGGATCATTGGATACGCATCCGCATCTTCGCGTATGGCTTGCGGATGTTGCGATGCGGCTTGATCGGATCGCCGAAGTCGCATACGT
This sequence comes from Pedosphaera sp., assembly GCA_031380445.1. Classification (GTDB taxonomy): domain Bacteria; phylum Verrucomicrobiota; class Verrucomicrobiia; order Limisphaerales; family SIBH01; genus JANNGC01. The sequence goes on along the minus strand of JANNGC010000524.1, from coordinate 1,961 downwards.
TTCGGTTGCGGATCAAGGGGAAATCGCCGCATGGATACCGGCCAGCGGACAGGCCGATTCGTCCAATCGCCAGACTTGCTCACCAGTGCCTTTTGCATCTGGGCAAGTTTTGCGTTGCGGCAATCCGCACACTGCGCGCCGTTCGCCTGTTTCGACGCGCCCCACAAGAACCATCTGCCATGACCATCCACCAAGGAGTGACCGTGAAACATCGAGTCTCATTGTTGTCAGCAGCGATCGGAGCATCCCTCGTCCTAGCGGCCCTGCCGGCGTTCTCCGCCGACTTCCGGACCGCCAGAGCCCCCATCAACGGCCAGTACATCGTCGTGCTTAAAGAAGGCGCGGCCAGCCTCGCCGGCGAGCGCAGCAGCGCAGCCCGGGTATCCGTCGTCGCCCGTGGCATGGCAGGCAAGCATCGCGCCAAAGTCGTGCGCAGCTTCGATCGCGCACTGCGCGGTTTCGTGGCCAAAGCAGACGACGCCGCGCTCGCCCGCCTGCTCGCCGACCCGAACGTCGCCTACGTCGAAGAAGACGGCTATGTCTCGATCAATGCCACCCAGACCGGCGCCACCTGGGGCATCGACCGCATCGATCAGCGCGATCTGCCGCTGAGCGGCTCCTATACCTACGACACCACCGCGTCCGGCGTGCATGCCTACATCATCGACACCGGCGTGCTGCTGACCCACACCCAGTTCACCGGCCGTATTGGTAACGGCTTCGATGCCGTCACCAGCGGTGGCAACGCCAACGACTGCAACGGCCACGGTTCGCACGTCGCCGGCACCATCGGCGGCACCACCTACGGCGTGGCCAAGGGCGTAACCATCCATCCGGTCCGCGTGCTCGGCTGCACCGGCTCCGGCTCCAACTCCGGCGTGATCGCCGGCATGGACTGGGTGGCCAACAACCACATCAAGCCCGCGGTCGCCAACATGAGCCTGGGTGGCGGCGCTTCGCAGGCCACCGACGACGCCGTTGCGCGCATGACCGCTGCCGGCGTCACCGTGGTGGTCGCGGCAGGCAACAGCAATGACAACGCCTGCAACTACTCGCCGGCACGCGCACCATCGGCGATCACCGTCGGCTCCACCACCAACACCGATGCGCGCTCCTCGTTCTCCAGTTTCGGCACCTGCCTCGATATCTTCGCTCCGGGCTCGTCGATCACTTCCGCCTGGTACACCAGCACCACCGCGACCAACACCATCAGCGGCACCTCGATGGCATCGCCGCACGTGGCCGGCGTCGCGGCGCTGTATCTGGCCAACAACCCCACCGCTACTCCGTCGCAGGTGACCACGGCGATCGTCAACAACTCGACCCCCAACAAGGTCGGCAGTCCCGGCACCGGTTCGCCCAACCGTCTGCTGTACTCGCTGTCCGGCGGCACCACTCCGCCGCCGACGAGCACCGTTGTTCTGAACGTCGCGCTGCCGTCGCAGGCGACCAACACCACGTCGGCGACCTACTCGGTGACCGTGCCGGCCGGCACGACCAGTCTGGTGTTCAACACCTCCGGCGGCACCGGTGATGCCGACATGTACGTTCGTCTCGGCGCGGCGCCGACCACCACCACCTACACCTGCCGTCCGTACACCAGTAGCAATGCCGAAACCTGCACCTTCAACAACCCCACGGCCGGCAGCGTTTATTACGTCAACGTCCGCGCGTACTCCGCGTTCTCGGGCGTGACGCTCAAGGCCACCCGCACCCCGTAATGCTGTCCTGCCTGCCGCCGCAAGGCGGCAGGCATCCGGCGTACGGACCTGCGGTCCGATCGGATGCGTATGATCCACCGCAAAGCTCCGGCCATGCCGTAATGCCAGTCAGTTAAGCCATTGACGCAGCGGTAGCAGTCCAAGAGGCTCATGGTTTTCCATGAGCCTCTTGCTTTGAACCCAGTCCTTCAAGCGCAACTTGATGCGGTAGGCGAGCTGTCGCCCGACGCGTTTGACCGT
>JANNGC010000204.1:0-2216 GCA_031380445.1 Pedosphaera sp. | reverse complement strand
GGGTGGTTTTTATTCGGGTGCCGTGCACCTCTACCCCCCATGCCTCCCCCTCCCCGTTTCCCAATAAAACAACAATCGGTAGCACCTCATAGCCGGGTTTGGTGGGCTCGCTCCGCCCCCCGCGCCGGCACCTTGGAATTTTGTCACGAATGTCGAATTGCTCCCAACGCCCGGCTCCCCAAGGATGACGCTCATCCGCGCTTCAACACGCGGAAAATAAAACGAAGCAAAACCATTATGAGCAACGAAACATTACAGACACCCGGACCAACCTCGCGGCGTGACTGGGTCGCGGCCCTGCTGCTCGCGATCTTCCTTGGCAAGCTGGGTATTGACCGTTTCTACACCGGCCACATCGGGCTGGGCATTCTGAAGCTGGTCACGCTTGGCGGCTGCGGCATCTGGTGGCTGGTGGACATCATTCTGCTGGCGGTTGGCAGCTATCGGGATGGCGACGGGCTGCCGTTGCAGAAGAAATAATTATCCGCGCAGCACGTCGGCGAGAAACCGTCCCGTGTGCGAGCCGCGCGTGCGCGCGATTTCCTCGGGCGTGCCTTCGGCGACGAGCGTGCCGCCGGCTGCGCCCGCTTCCGGGCCGAGGTCAATCACCCAGTCGGCTTCCGCGATCAAATCCATGTTGTGTTCGATCACGATGACGGAGTGGCCCGCGTCCACGAGGCGCTGAATCACTTCCACGAGCCGCTGCACGTCGGCCATGTGCAGGCCGATGGTCGGCTCCTCCAAGACAAACAACTTTGAACTCTGAACTTTGAACTTTGAACCTTGAACAGGCAGCGCGTCCGGGCCGGGGCGCAGGCCGCCGAGGAGATGCGTGACGAGTTTCACGCGCTGCGCTTCGCCGCCGCTGAGCGTCGGACTGGTCTGGCCGAGTTTGATGTAGCCGAGTCCGGTGTCGCGCAGCGCCTCGATGGGGCGCTTAATTTTCGGGAAGCTTGCGAAGAACTCGATGCCTTCCTCGACGGAAAGCTCCAGCACCTGGGCGATGTTCTTGCTCTTGTATTCGATGTCGAGCGTCTCGCGATTGAAGCGGCTGCCGCCGCAGGTCTCGCAGCGCACATAGGCGGGCGGGAGGAAATTCATCTCCAGTTTGATCTGGCCCGCGCCTTCGCACTCCGGGCAGCGGCCTTGCGCGCTGTTGAAGGAGAAGCGTCCCGGCCCGTAGCCGCGCATCCGCGCCTCGGGCGTCTGCGCGAAGAGCGCGCGGATGTCGTCGAAGAAGCCGACGTAGGTCGCAGGCGTCGAGCGCGGCGTGCGACCGATGGGCGATTGATCCACTTCATAGACTGATTGGATCAACTCGTGGCCGGCAACAATCTCGCCCGATGGCGGCGCGGGCAGTTTTAACTTTGGACCTCGGACTTTGGACTTTGGACTTTTCTTCAGCTTCGCGTCGAGCGCGGGCAACAGGCACTCGCGAACGAGCGTGCTCTTGCCGGAGCCGCTCACGCCGGTGACGGCGACGAAGCGGTTGAGCGGAAAGTGGACGGTGAGGTCTTTGAGATTGTGGACGGCGGCGCCGCTGAGGGTGAGTGAGTGAGTGGGTAAGTGGGTGAGTGGGGCGGCGAGACTCGCCTTTCGTTTCCCACTGACCCGCTTACCCACTTTCTCACGCACGGTCCAAGGTCGGCGCTTCCCGCGCGTGGGATATTTCTTGCGCGCGCTCAGGCAACGGCCGGTGAGCGAATTCTCGTTCCGCAGCAATTCTTCCAGCGTGCCGTGCGCGACGACTTCGCCGCCCTCAATGCCCGCGCCGGGGCCGAGGTCAATGACGTAGTCCGCGCGGCGCATGGTCTCCTCATCGTGCTCGACGACGACGAGGGAGTTGCCGCGCGAGCGGAGTTGCTCCAGCGCGGCGAGCAACTGCACGTTGTCCCGCGCGTGCAGGCCGATGGTCGGTTCGTCGAGCACGTAAAGCACGCCGCAGAGATTCGAGCCGAGCTGCGCGGCGAGCCTGATGCGCTGCGCTTCGCCGCCGGAGAGCGTGGTCACGCCGCGACCGAGTTGCAGATAGCCGAGGCCGACTTCATCGAGGAATTTCAGACGTTCGGAAATCTCGGGGAGAATGTCGCGCGCGATGTCGGCGGCGCGGCCCGTGAGCTTGAGCTTGGCGAAAAATGCGGCGACCTTAGCCACCGGCAGCGCGGTGAGTTCGGCGATGGACTGGCCCTCGACCCGCACCGCAAGCGCTTCGCGAT
>JANNGC010000062.1:0-1554 GCA_031380445.1 Pedosphaera sp. | reverse complement strand
ACCATCACCGCCTGAATTCAGGACGGAGCATGAATTGGTTCCTTTCCCCAATTCATGCTCCGCCTCGAATTCATGCGGCACAGTTTGCACGATTGGATTTTGAAACTTGTTTGGGATTTGGGTTTTGGCTTTTGGAATTTTCCCCCACCTTCCGCCCCGCTTGTATCACGTTACTCAATTAAACAACGGTCTCCGCGTCGCCACGGTTGAACTTCCGCACATGGCTAGCGTGGCCGTGGGCCTGTGGGTCGGCGTGGGCGGACGCTTCGAGCCGACGGAACTTTCCGGCACCGCGCACTTCATCGAACATCTCCTGTTCAAAGGCACCGTGCGCCGCAGCGCGAAGGAAATCTCCGAGGCCGTCGAAGGCGTGGGCGGCTACCTCAACGCCTTCACCGACGAGGACCAGACCTGCTTTCACGCGCGCGTCCATGCGGATCATTTCACGACCGTGCTCGATGTGCTCACCGACATGTTCCTCCACTCGCGCTTCACGCCCGCCGACTTCGCGAAAGAGCGCGACGTGATCAAGGAAGAGATCGCCATGTATCGCGACCAACCCGCACAACACGTCCATGACCTGCTCCACGAAACGCTCTGGCCCGACCAGCCGCTCGGTCGCGCGCTGACTGGCACGGAGCAGTCGCTCGACAAGTTGCGCCGCGCGGACGTGTTCAATTTCTTCACCGCCAATTACATCGCGTCGAACACGCTGCTTGTCGTGGCTGGGCCGTTGCGTCACGCGGAAGTGGTGCGCTCGGCGAAGAAGTTCACCGCGAAATTTCGCACGGGCCGCCCGCCCACGTTCGCTCCGGCGGAGGCTCGGCAGACCGCGCCTGCGATTCGCCTGCTCACCAAAGCCACCGAGCAGACGCAGCTCGCGCTCGGCATCCGCGCCTGCTCGCGCCACGACGAGCGCCGCTTTGCGCTGCGCGTGCTGAACGTGATTCTCGGCGAGAGCATGAGTTCGCGACTGTTCCAGATTTTGCGCGAGGACAAGGGCCTGGCCTACAGCGTCCACAGCTCGTGGTCTTCGATGGAAGACACGGGCGTGTTGAGCATCTCCGCCGGGCTGGAGCACGGGGACTTGGAGAAATCTTTGCGTATCATTGTGCGCGAGTTGCGCGCGCTCGTCGCAAAACCCGTGGGCCAGGGCGAACTGCGCCGTGCGCGCGATTTCATCATCGGTCAGATGGAACTGAACCTCGAAGGCACCGAAAACCAGATGAACTGGCTCGGCGAAAGCCTGCTCTCCTACGGCAAAATCGTCACGCCCGCCGAAGCCAAAGCGCGTCTTGCCACTGTGACCGCCGCCGCCGTGCGCGCCGCCGCACGGGATTTCTTCCAGCCGTCGCGCCTGAATCTCGCGCTCATTTCGCCGCTGAAAAAATCCGCGCGACTGGGCAGCATTCTCTCGTGGTGAATGGTGTGAGCACCAAAACATATTTCAAACTCGTGGTGAGTGAGGACGCCTTCCCCTCAGCCCGGCCCTCTCCCCAGAGGAGAGGGAGAGCGGCATTCAGTCTTCAACCATGCGAGCGCGTTCGTCGTGAT
>JANNGC010000025.1:0-3083 GCA_031380445.1 Pedosphaera sp. | reverse complement strand
CTGGCCGAGACTGAGCAGGCCGGTGTAGCCCCAGAGCAGGTTCACGCCGATGGCGAGGACGGCGTAGCAGAGGTATTTGCCGTAGATGTTGATGCTGAAATTGCTGACGTGGAAAAAGCTCTCCGGCGGCACGAAGGCGTTCAGACACGGCAGCACCACGATGCCGATGAGCGCGGCGAGCGCGACGAAAAGCAGTTCGCGTTTGGGGATGTGTGAAGTCATGCGGAAAATCCCAAATCCCAAATCCCAAATCCCAAACAAACTCCAAATCTCAAATTCCAAACTCTGGACGCCCTGCGGTTCGAAGGGGGGCTGGTGAGAAAAGTTTCCGGTTGGGTTGCAGTGCGTTCTCCCTCACCCCTGCCCTCTCCCCAAGGGAGAGGGAGAATGGCAGCCAGCCTCACCGCCAACGAGCACGTCTGATTTGACGAATGCTGAATGACTGGCTCCCTCTCCTCCGGGGAGAGGGCCGGGGTGAGGGGAAGGAGGCTCACCACTTCACAAAATTCACCACCCGCCACAACGCCAAACCCGTGTTGGAGTTTGGAGCTTGGGATTTGTTTGGGATTTGGGATTTGAAATTTGGAATTTGTCATCACCCTTCCAGGCTCCGGCTCTTGGTCACAAAAATTCCGGCGGGCCGCCATTGCAGGAACAGGATGATGGCCGCGAGCACGGTGATTTTCCCGAGCACCGCGCCGAGCCACGGCTGAAGGATTTGATCTGTGACGCCGACGCCGAGCGACGCGCCCACGGTACCAACGAGATTGCCGACGCCGCCGAGCACCACGATCATGAAGCAGTCCACGATGTAGCTCTGGCCGAGGCCGGGGCCGACGTTGCCGATTTGCGAGAGGCACGCGCCGGCCATGCCGGCGAGACCGCTGCCGAAGGCGAAGGTCATCATGTTCACGCGGTCGGTGCGGACGCCGAGCGCGGAAGCCATGTTGCGGTTCTGCATGACGGCGCGGATTTGCAGGCCGAGCGACGTGCGGGTGAGCAACGCGTAGGTGAGCAGCACGACGAAGACGGCGAAGCCGATGACGAAGATGCGGTTGTAGGCGAGCAGCACGTCGCTGATGACGAAGCTGCCGGAGAGCCAGCTTGGGGAACTGACCTGCACGTTGGCTGCGCCGAAGATGTGGCGGAAGATTTGTTGCAGCACAAGGCTCACACCCCAGGTCGCGAGGAGCGATTCCAGCGGGCGCTTGTAGAGAAAGCGGATGACGCCGCGTTCAAGAATCAGTCCCACGCCCGCCGCCGCGATGAAGGCGACCACGAGCGCGGCGATGAAGTAGCTGTCGAAGCCGCCGCCGCTCGCGCCAAACCATTTGATGAAAACATTCTGCGTCACGTAGGCGGAGTAGGCACCGACCATGATGATCTCGCCGTGAGCCATGTTGATCACACCCATCAGGCCGAAGGTGATGGCGAGTCCGAGCGTGGCGACGAGGAGCACGGCGGAGAGGCTGAGTCCGCGAAAGGCGGTGCCGAAGAGATTGCCACGCCAGATGTATTGCTCGATCTCGTAAATCGCCGTGTGGACGGAGGCCACGGTCTTCTCGCCGTATTTGGCGGGCGCAGCCTTGGCGGCGGTATCGAGGAGTTGGAGGAAATTCAGGCCGTTGATGGAACGCATGGTGCGGAGCTTATCAATGGCGGCGAGGCGCACGGCCTCGTCTTCGGAAACGAGTTGCGTGGTCGCCACGGCTTCGGCGAGCGCTTTCACGACCTCTTTGTTCTGCTCGGTCTTCTGGAGCGTCTCGAAGAACGGGAGATAATCGGTGTTCTGTTCCTGGCCCAGTTTGGTCGCGGCGTCGCGGCGCATGTTGGAGTCGGTGTTACCGAGCGCGGAGAGATCGAGCGTGGCCTTGATGACCTTGCGGAGTTTGGAATCGGCATCGGCGGAAGTCAGATCGGCGACGGCGAAGACGAGGGGCTTGCCGTCCGCGCCTTTCACGAATTCGCCATCAATCAATCGAATGGCTTTGGCGCTGCCCTCGCCGTCGGTGGCGGCGTCGAGGATGATGGGGACTTTGGTGTCGTTCGTCTCCAGCACGTAGAGCGCGCCGCCGCGCCACGCGAGCAACGCCTGACCGACGAGCGGATCGTTGGCGGTGACGAGCGACTTGATGATCTCGGTCTGGCGCGCGAGGTCTTCGCTCAGGATGGCTTCGACGAGATTGGTGCGGTGCGGTGGCGCGGCGAAAGTGGTGGCGGCGCAGAGAAGAAGGGAAAAAATGAAACCACGAATGGACACGAATGGACACGAATGGGCTTCGTGGAGTGCGCCAGCAGAGCGGAGCGGCGACGGCGATTTCGGATGTCTCGGCGCGTGCGAAAGCGGCGTCGCGCTCCTCTTGCCGCCGCAGTCCAAATTGGCGTCGGTCTGTTTCGTATCGTTGTCCATGCCGAGGGTTCCCTGACGTTTCCTTTTTGTGAGAGAGGCTGGGCCACCACGCCCCGCCTCTGTTCACACCAAAACCTCATCCGAGGTTTTTCGCACTGGCAGATTATTTCGGGAGGAACTTCTCGCTGAAGGGTTCACCCGCGACGTCCTTGAACGTCTTGATGATCTTGAACTGGCCGCTCGCCAGGGTCTCGCCGATGAAGACGTTGTTCACCAGATGGTGATTCTCCTGCATCGTGACGGGACCGGCCGGGCCTTTGAACTTCTGGCCGTAGAGCGCGGCGCGAACCTTGTCCACCTCGAAGGAATCCGCCTTCTCGACGGCCTGCTTCCAGAGATGCACGCCCATGCGGGAGAGGTTCATCGGGCTGCAAGTCACGCGGCCTTTGGTGTCGATGCCGGTGACTTTGTAGTCGGTGCCGGTGACGACGGGGGCCTTGATCCAGGAGAGGAAGTCCTTGGTGAACTTGGTGTTCTCCGGGGACTTGATGCTCATGAAGTAGGTCCAGCAGCCGAGATGGCCGACAAGCGCCTTCGCGGGGAGACCGCGGAATTCGTCTTCCGAGATGGAGAACGAAACGACCGGGCAGTTCTCCGACGTGAGACCGGCGTTGGCGAATTCCTTGAAGAACGGCACGTTGGTGTCGCCGTTCAGCGTGCTGATGACGGTGGC
>JANNGC010000013.1:0-3449 GCA_031380445.1 Pedosphaera sp. | reverse complement strand
GTGCTGATCATGGACGCGCAATATGACTGCGAGGAATACGCGCAACGCGTCGGCTGGGGCCACGGCTGTGTGGATGACGTGGCCGCGCTCGCCACGCGTGCGGCAGTGAAAAAACTTTTCCTCTTCCATCACGACCCCGCGCACGACGATGAGCGCATCTCAAGAATGCTCGCGCATGCACGGCAGTTCGCCAGCCCCAGCGTCCATGTCGAGGCGGCGCGCGAGGGCTTGGAAGTGGTCTTGCATCCTTGATCAAAAAGCGCCTCCCGCTGGCGCAGGAGGCTCTTGTTGAAAATCGGTTTTCTCCCGGCTCCATCCAACCATCAGAAGCGGAAGATCACATCCGCCGTGATGCGATCCTTGAAGATGTCGTTGTCGGGCGAGAATCCGTACTCGTAGGCCAAGCCAATGTCCACGCGTTCATGCAGGCGGGAGCGGAAGCCAAAGCCGGCCGCCAGTTGGGTGCGACCAGCGGCGTCCTGGCTGCCGAAGTTCACCACGTCGAAACCCTCCGTCTTGGCCGCGAGACCTTCGCCTTCTGAGAGCGTGGTCACGGTGTTGAGCGTCACGAACGGGATGAAGTACTGGCAGGTGTAGTAGTCGAGTTGCAGTGCGGTGCGGAAGTTCGCCGTCTCCTCGTCGAAATCAATCGGCACGCGCGCGCCGAGGTTGGCGGTGACGTGGAATTTTCCAAAGCCCTTGATGGCCGAGACGAACACGTTGAACTCACCCGCGCCGTTCCCTTGAAACACCTCGTCGTCACCGTTGTGCAATTCAAAGGTGAGTCCGGGCGTGATTTGCAACTGCTGATCGTCGTCGCGATAGACGGCGTATTTCAGGCCGGCCCCGATGTCATTCCAGCCGTGCATGGACTTGCCGTGCTTGGGACGGATTTCCATGTAGCCGTCCTTGGTGGCGATGATCGCGAGGCGATCATTCACCGCGTAACGCAACTGCACCGCATACACGCGGGCGTAAGCGTCCACGCCGAGGAAGTCCTTGTCGAAGCGGTGATAGGCGAAGAGCGGCCGCACCTCGCTCTGGATCAGTGGCGACTCGAAGAAGATCGGATTCACGACCGGCGAGATGGCCTGGCTCTGCCAATTCGTCGGCGATTCCGCCGCCGTCACGGCATGAGTGGCGAGTGTGCAAATGGACGTGGTCAGTAGAAGTAATTTCATTTTCATCGGGGCGAGTCTGATGAAAATCCGGCGAGCGGCGCTTCCTCGCGATTGCCATTTGCTGAACTTCCATTGTTGCGGGCCAGCCAATCCTTGCCAAATCCGGTCGGACAATTGGCAAGAAACGGTAAGCCCCCCTGCCCCGCCTGCGCCGATGCTTTCGCCGCTCGATGGACACAACCACCACCACCTTCGACCGCGAGACCGCTCGGCGCGCGACAGTGAAATGCTTTCACTGCGGCACCGGCTGTCGCGACGGTTCGTTCCGCAGTGGCGACAAATCGTTTTGTTGCCAGGGCTGCCGCACGGTTTTTGATCTGCTCAGCGAGAACGGTCTAAACGAATTCTATGCGCTGGCCGGAGACGCGGGCGTGCGCGTGAAAGCGACGCGTGCGGACCAGTTCAAATATCTCGACGCGCCAGCGGTGCGCGAGCGGTTGGTGGATTTCCAGGATGACCGCGTGACACGCGTGACCTTTCACATCCCGGCCATTCACTGCATCGCCTGCGTGTGGCTGCTGGAGAATCTGTTCCGCCTGAACGCAGGCATCGGTGAATCAAAGGTGAACTTCCCGCGCAAGGAAGTGGCGATCACTTTCACGAACAGCCTGGTGCCATTGAGCGAAGTCGTGGCCCTACTCGCCTCGCTCGGCTACGAGCCAGAGCTGAAATTCTCCGACCTGGACAACGCGCCGAAAACGCACGCCGAGCGACGACTGTGGATGCAGCTTGGGCTGGCCGGCTTCGCATTTGGCAACCTGATGCTGCTCGGCATCGCGGACTATTTTGGTCTCGATGCTTTCAGCGGGCCGACCTTCCGCCGCATTTCGGGCCTCATCAGCGTGGTGCTGGCGCTGCCGGTGATCACTTACAGCGCACAAGATTACTGGCGCGCAGCCTGGCGGGGCTTGCGGCGCAAGCTGCTGACCATCGAAGTGCCGATTGCCGCCGGACTGATCGCCATCTTCGTGCAGAGCAGTTACGAAGTCTGGCTCGGGCGCGGCGCGGGATACTTTGATTCGCTCTGCGGACTCATCTTCTTCCTGCTCTGCGGCAAACTGTTTCAGCAAAAGACCTTCGACCGCCTGAGCTTCGAGCGGGACTACAAATCATTCTTCCCGCTGGCCATCACGCGACTCGTGGGTGTGACCGAAGAATCCGCCGCGCTCTCCGAGGTCCGCGCGGGCGATCGGCTGCGCATCCGTCACGGTGAATTGCTTCCCGCCGATGCGCGGCTCGTCTCCGGCGCGGCGTGCATCGACTACAGCTTCGTGACCGGTGAGTCCGAGCCGGTGAACAAGAGCGCGGGCGATTATCTCTACGCCGGCGGACGGCAGACCGGCGGCGCGATTGAAATTGAAACGGTGAAGGCGGTCTCACAGAGCTACCTCACCTCACTCTGGAATCAGGATGCTTTCCGCAAGGACCAGGGCGAGACGCTGGAGTCGCTCACGAATCTCTACAGCTTCCGCTTCACAAAAATCGTCATCGCCATCGCGGTAGGCTCGGCCCTCTTTTGGGTCTGGAGCGATGCGCCGCGGGCGGTGAAGGCCTTTGCCTCCGTGCTCATCGTGGCGTGTCCCTGCGCGCTGGCGCTGGCCGCGCCGTTCACGCTCGGCACGGCGTTGCGTGTGCTGGGCCGGCGCGGCGTGTTCGTTAAAAGCCCGGCGGTGATCGAGGCGCTGGCGAAGGTGAACACCATTGTCTTCGACAAAACCGGGACGCTTACGGCGGCGGGCGCGGTGGCTTTTGAGGGAACAGAACTCAGCGATGACGAGCAGCGGCAACTTCATTCCCTCGCGCATCAATCCACACATCCGCTCGCGGTGCGCGTGGCAGAATCTTTGGGCGAAGTGGAGTTCACCGAACCGGTGCGGTCGTTCGTGGAGACAGCGGGCGCGGGTATCGAGGGCACGGTCGGACAACACGAAATCTGGATGGGGTCGGCGGTGTGGATTGGGGCCAGGCTGGCCCCGGAGGGGCCGAACGTGAATAGCCCCCGGTGTAACCGGGGGGCACCTCGTCCGATGGGAATCAACCCCGGAGGGGTTGAACCGGGGCGCGCGAAAACGGTGTCGTCGGGTTCGACCCCTTCGGGGTCAGAATCGCCTGCCGACTGTTACCCCCGGTTGCACCGGGGGCTATTCACATTCAATCCCTCCGGGATTGAAGCACCGGACTCGACGGAGACGTTTGGTTCCGCCGTCCATGTCGCCATCGACGGAAATTATCGCGGCTGCTTCGTGTTGACCGGGGCGCTGCGCCCGG
>JANNGC010000942.1:0-3665 GCA_031380445.1 Pedosphaera sp. | reverse complement strand
GACTCTGGGAGCGCCGGCATCCCTGCCGGTGCTCCCAGGGCGCCCCCAAATTGTTAAGCCCGTGTAAAAGTTGGCGCGCTTTTCCGGGCGGCCTGGCTATGGTCTTCCCGTGACCGCCGCAACGCCACGCACGCGCCTTCTCGTCATTGACGACGACAAGAAACTTTGCCGTCTCATCGCCGAATATCTTATGCCGATGGGCTATGACGTGACGCTCGTTCACACCGGCCCCGGCGGCGTGGAGAAGGCGACCGGCGAGGAATGGGCCGCTATCATCCTCGACGTGATGCTGCCGGGCATGGACGGCTTCGAGGTGCTGAAAAACATCCGCAAAACCTCCGACGTGCCGGTGCTGATGCTGACGGCGCGCGGCGACGAGGCGGACCGGATCGTCGGGCTGGAAATCGGCGCGGATGATTATCTGCCGAAAACTTTTTCCACGCGCGAACTGCTGGCCCGGCTCCGCGCCGTGATGCGCCGCTCCACGCACACGAGTGCGCAAAAGCCGACGGCGGACGGGCGCGAGGCGGAAGTGGTCGTGGGCCAACTGCGCGTGGATCCGAACACGCGCACGGCGGTCTTCGCCGACCAGTCGCTCACGCTCACGCCGGTCGAGTACGATTTGCTGGCCAGCCTGGCCCGCGCGCGCGGGCGCGTGAAGACGCGCGAGCAGTTGCTCGAAGAAATTCGCGACCGCAACTACGAAGTCTTTCGACCGCTCGATTGATGTCCACATTTCCGCGCTGCGAAAAAAACTCGGCGACGATCCGAAGGAGCCGAGGTTCATCAAGACGGTGCGGTCGGCGGGGTACATGTTTATCAACCCCGATCATGAATGAGGAATTTCAAATGACGAATGACGAGCCGGCGGAGCAGAGCGCGGCAGCTTCTTCATCATTCGTCATTCATCATTCGTCATTTCCCAAGTGATGCGCCTCCCCCTTTACAGCAAAATTTTGCTCTGGTTCTTCCTGAACCTGCTCATCGTGGGCGGCGCGATTTACGCGCTGTTCATCTTCCAGTTCCGCGCCGGGCCGGAAGTGCTGCTCGGCGGGCGCACGGGCGAACGGTTGAAAGCCATCGCGGAAGTCATCATGGAGGAAGTCAACCGCCCGCCGAATCCGCCGTGGAGAGAGGCTTACGCGACCGAGGTTCTGACGCGTTTCGAGCGGGCGTATCACGTCCAGTTCCTGCTCTACCGCAACGAAGGCAGTCAGGCCGCCGGAGAGAAAACCACGCTGCCGCCGGCCGTGGCCGAGCGCGTTTTCACGCCCGGTGCCATGCGGCGCGAAGGCCGTCCGCCGCGCGAGGAGCAGTTCGATCAAGAAGGCGGTCCCCGGCCGGGCGAGCCGGGCTTTCGCGGCCCTCGCGGTGGGCCGCGTGACGCGGGCCGCGTGCGCGACACCTTCCTGGTGCGGACGGATGACCCGAAGCGTTATTGGATCGGCCTGCGCACGTCATTGGCGGATCGCTGGCCGCAGCCGCCCGGGCCGGCCACGCTCGTCATCGCGACGGACTCGTTGAGCGCCGGGGGATTGCTTGTGGATTTCAAGCCGCTGCTCTGGGTGGGCGGCGGCGCGGTGATTTTCTCCGTGCTGTTCTGGCTGCCGCTGGTGGGCGGAATCACCCGCGCGCTGGCGCAGATGAATCACGCAGCCTCGGAAATGGCGGACGGCAAGTTCGACATCCGCGTGAGCGAGAAGCGCCGGGACGAACTCGGCTCGCTCGGCAGCGCGTTGAACCGCATGGCCGCACGCCTCGGCGGCTTCGTCTCCGGGCAGAAGCGTTTCAGCGGTGACATCGCGCACGAACTCTGTGCGCCCATCGCCCGGATGCAGATGGCCGTGGGCATCCTCGAAGAACGCGGCGACGCGAAGGACCGCCAGTATGTCGAGGACATGCGCGAGGAGGTTGAGCACATGTCGAATCTCGTCAACGAACTGCTCTCGTTCTCGAAGGCCTCACTCGGCGCGGGCAACGTGAAGCTGGAAACAGTCGCGTTCCGTCCGCTCGTCGAGCGGGCCGTGAAGCGCGAGTCGCGCGACGGCGGGGAGATTCGCAACGAGGTGCCGGATGAATTGTCCGTGCTGGTTGATCCCGAACTGCTCGTGCGCGCCGTCTCAAACCTGCTGCGCAACGCCGTGCGTTACGCGGGTGAGGCCGGCCCGATTACCGTCACGGCGCAGGCGTTCGAAGGCGAAGTGGAATTGCTCGTCAGCGACTGCGGTCCTGGTGTGCCGGAGAGCGAACTGTCAAAACTCTTTGATCCGTTCTATCGCGTGGATACTTCCCGCGCGCGGGAAACCGGCGGCGTGGGTTTGGGACTCTCCATCGTGAAGACCTGCGTCGAGTCCTGCCACGGGTCGGTGACCTGCCGAAATCGCGCGGGCGGCGGCTTCGAGGCGGTGTTGCGGCTGCCGGCCTGAGAGCCGGCGCTCCAAAAAACCACGCCCGCCGGACGAATTCTTGACACTTCGGCCCCCATCCTGTTTCTTCCGCCCGTGCATTTGATGCCGACAATTAAAGTAATGAGCGCCCAACGCGGCCAAGGACATGTGTCCTGCTGGCGTGCGGCCCGCGCCTTCGGCATCGTGAGGAACAAAGACTGAACTGACTTAAAGTATTTTCCAAAAACCCACGATTGCTCAGGCAGTCGTGGGTTTTGTGCTTTCAGGCCGCAATCCCAATTTTATGAAGACGACAGTGAAGAGGCTCCCGACCTGGTTTGAACCGGAAACACGTTTCGACGTGGCCCCGGTCGCGCCCGTGCCGTTTCGCGGCACCGGCGAGACCGCGCTGGAACAATTCAAGAACCGGCTGCTCCGTGCCGCGCTGCAAGAGACGGCGGACGCGGAATTCTACGCGCCGCTGCGCCGCGTCGCCACCGAGGCGGCGGGCGTGGCGTGGCTGACGCCGTTTCCGCTGCTCTTTTTGCCCGCGATCTTCGAGGAGAAGGTGGCGCAGGCGAAGCGGCAGTTCGCCCGCGCGCAAACCGTGCGCCAGCGGAGCGAGCGGATTTTGACGGAAGTGTTTTGAACGCAGACGGCGCGCGCGGCGATGAAGCTGCGCGCGCCGTGCTTGGATTTCCCCCCATCGCTCCTTAGCCTCGTCGCGTGCCTTACGAACCCGCACCCTGGGCCATCGCCCCGTTCGCCATTCTGCTGGCGATGATCGCGCTCGGGCCGCTCTTTTTCGAGAAGTGGTGGCTCAAGCATTATCCAAAAGTCGCCTTCGGCCTCGCGGCCATCACGCTCAGTTACTATTTGTTCGGCCTGCCGGCGGCGGCGCGCAGCACGGTGGCGCACACGGCCATCGAATACGTCAGCTTCATCGCGCTCATCGGTTCGCTCTACGTCGTGTCCGGCGGCATCCACATCAACGTGAAGGGCGAGGCCACGCCGTGGGCGAACGTCGTCTTCCTCCTCATCGGCGCAGTGCTCGCGAATGTGCTTGGCACCACCGGCGCGTCCATGCTGCTCATCCGTCCGTGGCTGCGCATGAACAAGTATCGCGTCACCGCGCATCACGTCGTGTTCTTCATCCTCATCGTGTCGAACGTCGGCGGCTGCCTCACGCCCATCGGCGATCCGCCTCTGTTCCTCGGCTTCCTGCGCGGTGTGCCGTTCTGGTGGGTGCTGGAGCATGCCTGGCCGGCGTGGCTCGTT
>JANNGC010000937.1:0-2290 GCA_031380445.1 Pedosphaera sp. | reverse complement strand
AGACTTTCGGCAGGCGTTATGAGAAACGCAGAAAGGCATTGATCTACACAGGCGAAAGCCATGTCAAACGAGGCATTCGAATCATTCTCAGCAAAACACTTCCGGTTGCCAAACCTTGAAAAAAGCTCCGAAAATATTTGCACCAAAAATGAGAACGTGGCTGAACGACAATGTAGTCGCGGGCGATGAGCATGCCGGTCTTCACTGCGGAGCGACGCTTGAATCCCAAAGCCCCGAAGGGGCGGCATTCGTCAGCCCAGGGCGAAGCCCTGGGTCACGTCGTGCGTTGAGGCCAGCCCTGAAAGGGCGTCACTCGGTTGGACAACTCCTTGGTGCCGCCCTTACAGGGCTAATCCATCTTCGGGCCTCTCACCCAGGGCTGTGCCCTGGGCTGACGAATTGCGCCCCGTTGGGGCTGGGGCTTTCGTCCTTCGGGCTTGATTCGCCATTTGTCATTCGTCATTCGGATTTCGCCTCGCCCTTGATTCACCGCTCGACTCGCACGTCGCGAACCGGCTTCATCTCCGGCAACTAAACCATGCAAGGCCATCTCTCTCTCGTCCTGCACGCGCATCTGCCGTTTGTGCGGCATCCGGAGCATCCCAAATTTCTCGAGGAGAACTGGCTGTTCGAAGCCATCACGGAAACGTATCTGCCGCTGCTCGAAGTCTTCGAGGGCTGGCTGCGCGACGGCATGGAATCGCGGCTCACCATCTGCCTCTCGCCCACGCTCTGCGCCATGCTGCGCGACCGGCTCCTGCAAGACCGCTACGAGCAGCACCTCAACGGCCTGATCGAACTCGCCGAAAAGGAAGTTCACCGCACCTACTGGGACCGCGCGTATCACGAACTCGCACTGTTCTATCACGAACGGTTCGTGCGGCTGCGCCAGAATTATTTCAGCTATCACCGCGATCTCGTCGGCGCGTTCCGCAAATTTCAGGACGCAGGCAGACTGGAAATCATCACCACGGCGGCGACGCATGGGCTGCTGCCGTTGCTGGCCTCGCATCCGGCGTCCGTCCGCGCGCAAATCCTGACCGCGCGCGATCATTACGGCGAATGCTTCGGGCGCAACCCGCGCGGCATCTGGCTGCCCGAGTGCGCTTACGTCGATGGCGTCGAGAACGTGTTGCAGGAGGCGAACATCCGCTGGTTCATCACGGACACGCATGGCTTGCTGCACGCGAAGCCGCGCCCGCGCTACGGCGTGTTCGCGCCCATCTTCACGCAGAACGGCATCGCGGCCTTCGGGCGAGATCTCGATTCCGCGAAACAGGTCTGGAGCAAGCACGAGGGCTATCCCGGCGACCCGCGCTACCGCGACTTCTACCGCGACATCGGCTTCGATCTCGACTTCGACTACGTGCGCCCGCATCTGCCGACGGACAGCGTGCGGACGTTCACCGGGATCAAGTATCACGCCATCACCGGCGGCTCGGGCGAGAAGCTGATTTACAACAGAGCCGCCGCGCTCGAAACCGCCGCGCAACACGCGCAGCATTTTCTCGGGGCGCGCATGGATCAGATTTCGCGCCTCGCGCAAATCATGGACCGCCCGCCGCTGCTCGTGTCGCCTTACGACGCGGAACTGTTCGGCCACTGGTGGCACGAAGGGCCGGAGTTCCTCGATTACTTCGTGCGCAAGGCGTATTTCGATCAGCAGGTTTTCAAACTCACCACGCCGCACGAATACTTGCAGCAGAACCCGACGCAGCAAGTCGCGCAGCCCGCCGCGTCGAGCTGGGGCGAGGAAGGCTACTGGAAGGTCTGGCTCAACGAGCGCAACGAATGGATTCTGCCGCACCTCGACATCGCGCAGACGCGCATGACGGAACTGGTGCGGAAATACCCGAATGCCACCGGCCTCACCGAGCGCGCGCTCAAGCAGGCCGCGCGCGAACTGCTGCTCGCGCAGAGCAGCGACTGGCCGTTCATCCTCCGCACCGGCACCAGCCCCGAATACGCGAAGCGCCGCGTGAAGGATCATCTGCTCCGCTTCATCGCGCTCCATGAACAGCTCACGCAGACGAAGGTGGACGAGGAATGGCTGATTCGGATTGAGGCGCGGGATAATTTGTTCGCCGGCGTGAATCCGGGTTACTGGCAATAGCGCGAGAACGATGAGCGTGATCCGAAATTCATTCGCGGTAGCAACTGTCTTAATTGGTGAGTTGGAAAGAAGAGCTTTTAAGGAGGAGGTTGGCGAGTTCGGCGAGTTTGCGCATGAGGGCGACCAACGCCACTTTGGCCGGTTTGCCCTTGGCCCGCAGGCGCTGGTAGAAGGGGC
>JANNGC010000854.1:0-2664 GCA_031380445.1 Pedosphaera sp. | reverse complement strand
GTGGGGCACGAGCAATCCCATCATGATGCGCGACACGGATTTCGGCATCGTGCGCGCGCGGGCCTTCGGCA
The DNA here is from genome assembly GCA_031380445.1 of Pedosphaera sp. Classification (GTDB taxonomy): domain Bacteria; phylum Verrucomicrobiota; class Verrucomicrobiia; order Limisphaerales; family SIBH01; genus JANNGC01. The sequence continues at coordinate 2,593 of JANNGC010000854.1, read as the reverse complement.
CTTTCGACTTCAAGGTCGTGGACGTGAAAGTGTTCCTGAAGGAAGTCGCGGGCACGGACCATCATTTCCGGCTCGATGAATTTCTCGACGCCATGCGCTCGCGCATCGTGAGCGTGTTCACCGACGCGCTGGCCTCGGCCAAGGTGCCGGTGCTGGACGTGGCCACACGCTACTCGGAACTTGGCGAATCGCTGCTGCCGCTCATCAATCCGGCGCTCACGAGCAAGTACGGCATCGAACTGGCGAGCTTCATCGTCGAGAACGTGTCGGTGCCGCCGGAAGTCGAAGCCGCGATAGACAAGCGTTCGAGCATGGCGGCGATTGGGAACCTGAACGACTACGTGAAGTTCCAGATGGCTGAGTCGATGGCCAAGGGCGGCGAAGGTGGCGGCATGGCCAACACCGCCGCGCAACTCGGCGCGGGCCTGGCGATGGGTCAGCAAATGGCGGCGGCGATGGCGACTCCGCAGACGACGCTTGCCGCTGGAGCACCGCCACCGTTGCCCAGCGCGGCCCCCGGACTGCCGCAACTCCTCAGCACCGCTGAAGTCGCCACCGCGCTCGGCGTGAGCGAAGCCGACGTGCTGGCCTCGCTCAACGACGGCTCGCTCAAGGGCAAGAAGATCGGCTCGACGTGGCGCGTGACGAAGGCGGCGCTGGAGGAGTTTTTGAACAGCTAACTTCAATGTCGGGCAACACTCTGACTGAACGTCATGCGCTATCGTCGCGGAACACTGCATTGGTACGACTTCGTTTTCGTGCTGATGGCGTTCCTTGTTGTCTATCCCGATACCGTTTTGACGTGGCTCTCAGAGAAGGTGAGGAAGCCGTGGGGATGGCGGCATCTAATCGCGTACGAGGTCTTGATGATCGGCGGACTCGCACTGCTGACCATCCTGCTGATGGAGTCGTATCCAAAACTTTACTGGTGGAGGCCCGCAGGAATCGTCGCAGCACTGGCGCTCTACCGATGGCTGATGTGGCTGGTTGCGAAAGCCTTCCACTTTGATGACTGAGCGCGTTTATGGGCCTCGATGATCGTGATTACATGCGGCGGCGCTCCGGTGGAAAGGGGCTGCTCGGCGAGTTCTTCGGCGACTTCCTAGGTTTGCGGAGCAGCGGCGTGAAGCAGATGGCGCTGCTCATCCTCGGACTGGCGGCAGCCGCGCTGCTGTTCCGTGCCTGCGATGGCCTGTCCAACAAACCGCGCGGCACGAACGTGAACACCGCCAGGGTGAAAGAGTTGAGCAACCTGCCTGGCGTTTCCGACAGCGTGGCGGCGGCGATTTACACGGGCCGGCCCTACACCAACGTCGCGGAACTGATTCGTGTTCGCGGCATCGGTCCGAAAACTTTGGAGCGCATTCGCCCATTTGTGATCGTCGAATGAGGTCGTCACCATGATTCTGCTCTTGGCAATCTGCGCTGGTGTGGCAATGGCTGCCTTTCTTTTCAAAGTCTTCTTCGATGACCTTGGCGACTTTCTTGACTGCGTTCGGTTCTGTTTCACGCCCGATGTCGTCTCGTTGTTTCGAGGCGAGTGGGGAGACGATCAGTGGGGTGAGTCAAACTGCTGGTCTTCTTGGGGCTTTCCGTTGGCGTTGTTTTTTTGACGAATTACAGCCTGCACAAATGGCTCGATTGAGTTCAGAATACTTTTATGTCCCAAGCCACCGCCCATAAAAAATTCTCCTGCCCGGCCTGCGGCGGTGAGGCGCAGTGGAATCCCGCGCAGCAGGCGCTCATCTGTCCGTATTGCGGCGCGACCTCGCCCGCGCAGGTGGAACTCACGGCGGAAGGCGACGAGGTCATCAAGGAAAACGATCTCGCCACGGCGCTGCGTTCCATTCCTGATGCCGAGCGTGGCTGGCAGGCGGAGAAGACGTCCGTCCGTTGCCAGAGTTGCCAGGCCATCTCGGTCTTCGATCCGGCGCGCGTCGGGCAGCGTTGTGATTTCTGCGGCTCGTCCGCGCTGGTGCCCTACGAGGAAATCAAGGAAGCCTTCCGCCCCGAGAGCGTGCTGCCGATGCAACTGGCCGAACCGAAAGTGCGCGAATTGATCCGCACCTGGTACGGCAGCCATTTCTGGGCGCCGAACAAGCTGAAGAACAAGGCCATGACCGATCAGGTCCACGGGCTTTACATCCCTTACTGGACGTTCGACGCGCAGGTTCACGCGGACTGGACGGCGGAGAGCGGCGACTATTACTACGTGACGGAAAGCTACCGCGACGCCCAAGGCAACTCCCGCACGCGCCAGGTGCGGAAGATTCGTTGGTACAACACCGCTGGCTCCCTCGATCATTTCTTCGATGACGAACTAATCCCCGCCTCGCGCGGCGTCCACGCGGGATTGCTGCGGGGCGTCGAGCCGTTTCCGACGAAGGAACTCGTGCCTTACAAGCCTGGCTTCCTGAGCGGCTGGGTGGTGGAGCGTTATCAAATCGATCTGCTCACCGCCGCGCAGAACGCGCGCACCACGATGGACGCGAAGCTGCAACAACTCTGTGCCGCACAAGTCCCGGGCGACACGCATCGCAATCTGAACGTCGATGCTGATTACTCCGGCCAGACCTTCAAGCACATCCTCGTG
>JANNGC010000820.1:0-2087 GCA_031380445.1 Pedosphaera sp. | reverse complement strand
GTTGCGCGCGTAGATGGATTTGTTCGCGAAGGCGGGGTGCGACCAGACGACGGGGCGGCCGGGATCACGGTTGTCGGGCGCGATGAGCGGTGCGCGGCTGAGTTCCTCGTATTTCTCCGGCGTGAGCTTCGCGATGATGAGGTCGCCCTGTTCGCTGAAGATAAAACTGCGGTCACCGTGCTTGATGATGAAGGCGTGGCCCCAGCGCGCGGATTTGCCGCTGGTGGGCGCGAAGGTTTCCCAGAGGCGCTCGCCGGTCTCCAGCTTCAGGCAGCGGAACTGGCCGTAGCTGCACGGGCTGTAGATGTGGCCGTTCTCGATGAGCGGCGTGGCCATGACGCTGTGCAATCCGTCCGTATCTTTTTCGCTGATCTTCTGGCTTTGCCAGACGGGCGTCGCTTTGTCCGCGCCGACACGCAGGAGCAACGAGCCATTGTAGAACGACGTGAGGAAGAGCAGGTCGCCAATGTTGCGCGGGCTGGGAATAGTCATGCCGGAGCGCACCGACTGCGTGAGCGGATGAGTCCACAGAATTTTGCCGGTCTCAGGATCCAGCGCTTTCACCGCTTCAGGATGCCAGATGATGAGTTGCCGTTTTCCGCCGAACTCGTAAATCATCGGTGGCGCGTAGCCCGGTTCCTTCGCACTCAGCGCGCGCCAGAGTTCCTTGCCGGTGTCCTTGTCGTAGGCGACAGCGACGCTCCCCGGCCCGCCCGCGAGGCAGATCAGTTTCTTTCCATCCACGAGCGGATGACCGGCGAAACCCCACACCGGCGTCTTGACGCCAAGCTCCTTCTTGAAATCGTGCGACCAAACCACCGCGCCTTTCTCCGCGTCGAGACAGAGGAGATTTCCCTCGCTGCCGAGCGTATAGACTTTGCCGTCCGCCACCGCAGGCGTGACGCGCGGGCCGGAGGCGTAGCTCACCGTGTAGGCGGAATCGTATTCGTGCTGCCAAAGAATTTTCCCGTCGGCTTCGTTCAGGCAGAGCACGCGTTCGTTGCCGGGAATCTCGCCGCGCGCGAAAGCGTTCGGCGGATTCTTCGCGCCGATCGCGAGCTGTCGGTCCATGACATACACGCGGCCTTTCACCACGGCCGGGCCGCTGTAGCCGCCGCCAATCGGCGTGCGCCAGCGAAACTTCAACCCATTCGTCGGCAGCTTCTCGACAATGCCCGTCTCGCGCCACACGCCGTCGCGCTGCGGGCCGAGCCATTGCGGCCAGTCATCGGCATGGAGGGAAAAAGCCAGCGCGAGCATTCCCAAACCAACGCACGGACGGACGAAGGGACGGAGAGCTTTCATTTGTGAGCGAGATAAACAGCATGAAGAACAGGCGTCAAACCCGGCGCGGCCCTTGAACGGACTCGACACAGGAATGTATCGCGTCAGCCAGGCTTCCAGTTGCGCTCCTGCCCGCAAAACAAAGTTGACCGGCGGCACCGTCGTGACACGGTGCGCGGTGAAGGCGTGTCGATGAAACGAATTTTCCAATCCATCATGCTGGCGCTGACGGCACTCGCGCTCGCCGGATCGGCGCGGGCGCAGGACGATGTGCTCTCCCCCGAACTGCTGCAACAGGCCGCCGAACTTCTCGCGGACAATCTCGACGACGATGCGCTCGACGCGCTCGGCGTGGACAAGAATCGCGCGCACCAGTTCCTCGCCGAGTTGCAGAAGCGGCTGCAAGGCTCGCAAGTGTATGACCTCGCCACGTTGCGCACGGCGGCGGTGCAGCTTCAGCCGCTGCTCGCGAGCTTCGAGGAGACGCAGCCGTACGCGGTGTGGCTCAAGGCCCATCTGGATTACTTCGAGGTCTCGGAGCGCCTGCACATGGAAGCCAGCGGCCAAACTAACCGCACCGCTCCCCTGCTCGCGCCATCACCGGAAGCGCAGCGGCGCGCGTGGACGAAACTGATCGAGGAACGCCCTGCGCCCGCCACGACGAACAAACAGGTCGCGCGGCTGAAACAAATTTTCATCGAGGAACGTGTGCCGCCGCAACTGGTCTGGCTCGCGGAAGTGGAATCCTCCTTTGACGCGCGGGCGCGGAGTCCGGCAGGCGCGGCGGGGCTGTTTCAACTCAT
>JANNGC010000769.1:0-13360 GCA_031380445.1 Pedosphaera sp. | reverse complement strand
TCGTTCCTAATCAAAACTCGATGCTGGTCATTGACTTCATCCAGATTCATGTGCGCCTCTGTTCACGCTGTCCGCTTGTGATACCACCACCACTCGAAGAGCAGCACGGCCAGGCCGGCCAGCGCGATCCAGCGCCACAGTTCCAGGTTGGCGCGCTGCATTTTCGTCGCGGCCACGCCCGCACCGAATTTGCCGAGCGGCAGTTCTTCGCGCGGGCGGATGTCGCTTTCCGCCGCGTCCATCAGGTTCACGCAGAACGAGAGCGCGTTCGTTCCGGCGCGCACTTGGTAAATGCCTTGCGCCGTCGTGTCGCCGAAGACGAGTTCGCGCGCGGTCTTCTCCACCGAAAGATTTTTCACGGAACCGTCCGGCGCGGTGATTTGCGCGGTCTCGACCGGTTCGCCGAGCGGCAGGCGGAAAGGCTCGCCCGCTTTCACATTCAGCGCACTGGAGTTGCCGCCCGCAGGGTTCAGCCACTCGAGCGCGTTCTGGATGAAGATCGGGAACGAGATGCGCAACGGCCATGTCGTCTGCATCGTGTCGAAACCCACCCACACGATTCGCTTGCGCTCAATCTCGCCGGCGATGACCAGCGGCGTGGCCGTGGAATCCACAATCGGCACGCCCCAGCGCGGTGCCTTCACGGCCAGCGATTCGTTGATGAACACGTTGTCGAAGCTCACGAAGCGCATCAGCGGATGGGCGTTCTTCCAATCGACAATCGCCGGCGCATCGGCGCGCGATACTTCGGGAAACAGGTTCGTGAAGTTGACGTGAATGGCGAGCACGCTGCCCTTCGGCCAGACCACGGGCGTCACGTCGTCGAGCACCACGATGTCGTAGGCGGAGGCGTCATCGGCGAGCAAGGAGACGGTGGTCAACTGCACGTTCGGCACAGGGCGCATGGCCTTCTCCAGAAAGCGATTCCCGCGCGTGACCAGCAGCACCTTCACCGGGCGCGGCAGGATGCTGACGACGGACGCCTGATTGTCCGCCGCGAGATCATCCGCGCCGCCGAGTTTCACGGTGAAGATGCCGTCGCGCGGCTGGTTCGCGACGAAGACGAGCGGCAGCGTGTTCGTGCCGGGCACGGTGATGGAGCGCGTTTCCACCACGTCATTGCCGAAGCGCAGCTCGAAGTCGGTGACCTGCGCGTTCGTGCTGGGATTCACCACGCTGGTGAAGATGGCGCGCTGCGCGGGGTTGTCGGGATTCGCGCGCACGTCGAGCGAGGCGATGCCCAGGTTGTTCGCGCGTTCGCCGATGCGGTGGTAAACGAGCGGCAGATTCTTGTTCTCGAATTCCGCGAGACTCGGAATCGCGCCGTCGCTGAAGAGGTGAATCTCCGGGTTGTCCTGGTCGGACCGGTTCTTGACCAGTGTCTCGGCGAGTTGCAGCGCCTCGCGCAGGCGCGTGGGCGAATCCGTGGGACGCGCGTCTTCGATGGCGCGGCGCAGTGCGCCCTTGTCGCTCGTGGCGGATTGCTTCACCTCGGTGTTCGCCGCCGCCACGAGCACCACCATCTGGTCGCCGTCCTTCAGGCTGTCCACCCACTTGAGCGCCTCGGTGCGCGCCACCTCGAAGCGCGAAGGCTTCACATCCGTGGCCTGCATGGAGGCGGATGCATCAAGCACCAGCACGCGCAGCTTGCTGCTCTTGGTCGTGCCGGTGAAGTAGGGCCGCGACAAGGCGAAGACCGCGAGGAGCAGCATCAGGATTTGCAGAATGAGCAGCCAGTTATGGCGCAGCTTCTGGAACGGCGCGTTGGCCTGCGTCTCGGCGAGAAACTTCTGCCAGAGCAACGTGCTGGAAATGAGCCGCACCACGCGCTTGCGCTTGAGCAGGTAGAACACAATCACCACCGGGATGGCGGCGGCGAAGGCAAAGGCGTATGGGGCCAGGAAATTCATTGCGGAGTGCGGAGTGCGGAGTGCGGAGTGGGGGAGCGTCGCTGGCCTTTCCGGGCGGTATTGATGGAAGAGACGGTAATCGCGAGCAACTCGCCTGCTTCACGAAGCAAAGGACGGGCTTGTTCTCCGGTGATTTTGCCATCTTCCACCAACAGTTCAATCCAGTAGCCGCACTCATCTGACTCCTCCTCCACGTTGCCCATCTTGTTGATGAAATCGGCGGTGGATTTGGCGCGGCAAGCCGCGCGGTAGTTGGCTCCCACCGAAGTTCCGGCGCGCAACAACTGTCGCCGGATCACTTCACAAGTCATTCCACGCGGCAAACATTCCACAAACTTGATCACATCCAATGCAAACCGCTTCGTCCGCTGCTTCAATTCCGGTGTCGTCATAATTTGCCTTTCGCGTTCAATAGTTTTAATTCGCAATCCGCAATCCGAACTCCGCAATCCTCACGCCCACACCTCCGACGCGCGCAGTTGCTTCAGCAGCAGGTCTTCCAATTTCATCGCCGAACTCACGCTGAAGAAATTGATGCCGCGCGTCGCGCAGAACTCGCGGAGCTTCTGGATGAAATTCTGCACCGTCTGCTGGTAGGCGCTCAGGCGATACTTGCCAAAGGTCACTTCCTGAATGTTCCCGCTCTCGGCGTCCACGAGTTTCAAATCGCCGTAGGTGCCGGGCGCGATTTCCTCGGGCGAAAGAATCTGCACGGCGTTGACCTGGAAGCCGCGCCCGACCAGCGCGCTCAAACCTTTCTCGTAGCCCGCAGGATCGAGGAAGTCCGTGAGCACGATGGCCACGCCCGCCTGCCGCGCCTCCAGCGCGCCGCGCCGCAGGGACTCGTTGAAGTTCGCGCTGCCACCACAGGTCAGCTTCGTGATGTTCTGGAAAAATTGCAGCGAGGTCTTGCGCCCGCGCACGCTGCGGAGCGAGCCGGCGGTGGCGATGTTCTGGCCCTCGTTCGGAAACGGCACCACGGTCACGCGGTCAAATCCGCACAAAGCCACGTAGCCCATCGCCGCCGCGATCTGGCGCGCGAAGTCGAACTTGCGCGGTTCGCCGAAATTCATGGACTCGCTGCAATCGAGAAAGATGCGCACCGGCAGTTCGCGCTCCTCCTCGTAGAGTTTCAGGAAAAGTTTTTCGAGACGGCCAAAGAGATTCCAGTCGAGGTAGCGCAGGTCATCGCCCGCGACGTAGTTGCGGTAGTCGGCGAACTCGACGGACTGTCCGCGCGCCTGACTGCGGCGCTCGCCCTTCGCGGAACTTTTCGCGCGCCGCGCCGCGAGCATTTGGAACTGCTCCAGGCGGCGCAGAAGTTCGGGCGGCAGCAGCGGCGTCACGGCGGGAACATGGCATTGTTGCAAGGCGCATCGCAAGCGTCCCCGCTGGGAAGGCAACCGGAAACACGCAGCGGCATTTTGGACTGCGGTGCCGCGCTCCGCTGGCCACCGCAGTCCATATCGCTCCTCCAGATTTGAACGGCGCAGGCGTCGAGTTGCTCCCCCATCTGGGGGCGTCGGCTGCCAGACGGCGCGTGGTCGGCGAAAACACACCTTCGCGCCGGCAAGGATGCCGGCGCTCCCAGGATTTTGCATTGAGCCGGAACGCGGGACGGGCGAACACTCGCGCATGCCCCAGCGGAACAAGCGCATTTTGATCGTCGAAGACAACGCGATGGATTCCAGCCTGCTCGCGAAGATGCTGCGGCAGGGCCACGGCGACTACGAAATCATCCGTGCCGAGCGACTGGACGAAGGCGAGGCGCTGCTGCTCAAGGAAAAATTTCACGCCATCATCTCCGATCTCACGCTGCCGGACAGCCAGGGGCTGATGACTTTCACACGGCTAAAGCATCTCGCCGGCTACGCGCCCATCATCGTGATCAGCGGGACGGATGACGAGGAACTGGCTCTGAGCGCGGTGCGCGAGGGCGCGCAGGATTATCTGGTGAAGGGGCGTTTCGATGCGCCGGGTTTGCGGCGCGCGATTCAATACGCCATCGAGCGCGAGCAGAGTGAACGCGCGCTGCAAGAGAGCGAACGGCGCTCGAAGCTCCTGCTCGATGTGATCACGGATCACACTTACACGGTGAATTTGCGCGAGGGCGTGCCGCACGAGGCGATTCATCTGCCGACGTGCGAGACGCTCACGGGCTGGACGGCGGAGGAAGTTTCCGCGACGCCGGACGCGTGGCTCAAGGTGGTGCATCCCGATGACCGGGGCGCGTTTGCCGAGCAGGCCATGCGCGTGGTCTGGGGCGAGCGTCCGCGCACGCTGGAGCACCGGCTCTTGCACAAAAACGGCGAACTGCGCTGGGCGCGCAACACCGTGATGCCGCGTCTGGACGAGGACGGCAAAGTGGTCGCCTACGACGCGCTGGTGCGGGACATCACGGCGCGCAAGACGGCGGAGGAGCAACTGGCAAAGTCTGAAGCTTTCTATCATTCGCTCTGCGAATCGCTGCCGCAGCATATTTTGCGGAAGGACTTGGAGGAGCGGTTCACGTTCGCGAACCAGAAGTTCTGCCAGCTTCTCGGCAAGTCGCTCGACGAGATCGTGGGCAAGTCGGACTTTGATTTTTATTCTCCCGATCTGGCGGCGAAATATCAGGCGGACGACTTGCACGTGCTGAAGGCGGGGCGCGTTTTCGAGACGGTCGAGGTGAATCAGACGCCGGGCGGCGCGCAGCGTTATGTGAACGTCATCAAGTCGCCCATCCACGATCCGCAGGGGAAGGTCATCGGCATCCAGGGAATTTTCTGGGACATCACCGAGCGCATTCGCGCGGAGGAAGAGTTGCGGAAGGCGCATCTTGATCTGAGAAAATCGCACGGTGATTTGAAGGCGGCGCAGTTGCAACTGATCCAGGCGGCGAAGATGGAATCCATCGGCACGCTGGCCGCCGGCGTGGCGCACGAGGTGAAGAACCCGCTGGCCGTTTTGAAAATGGGCGTGGAATACCTGACCAAGAGCGCGCCCGCCGCTGATGAGAACGTGACGCTGGTGCTCACGGAGATGCGCGACGCCATTGAACGCGCGGACAAGGTGACGCGCGGGCTGCTGGATTTTTCCGCCGCACACCAGCTCGACGTGCAGGCCGAAGATTTGAACCGTGTATTGGAAAATACTCTGGTGCTGTTGCGGCACGAGCTGAACAAGCAACGGATCAAACTCGTGACGCAGTTCATGCCGAACCTGCCGCGCGTGGCCATCGAGAAGAACCAGATTCAACAGGTCTTCGTGAACCTGCTGATGAACGCCGTCCACGCCATGGAGGGCGGCGGCACGCTCACGTTGCGCACGAGCCAGACACAGTTTCTGCGCAGCCAGCACGGCGAAGGCTCGCGTTCGAGCAACCAGATTTTCCACGGCGACACCGTGGTGCTGACGGAGATCGAGGACAGCGGGCGCGGCATTTCGGCGGAGAATCTGCCGAAGCTCTTTGATCCATTTTTTACGACCAAGCCGACGGGGCTGGGGACGGGACTCGGGCTTTCCGTGAGCAAGAAAATTGTCGAGTTGCACGGCGGTTCAATGGAGATTGGCAACCGACCCGAGGGCGGCGTGCGCGTGGCGGTGATGCTGCGCGCGGAAAAATAATGTTGGAGTTCAACCTTCAGGTTGTTCCGGCGCAACGCAACGCGCAGCCGTTACCTGACCAAATAATTTATGAAAAAGAAAGTCCTGCTGGTGGATGACGAGAAAAGTTTCACCACCCTGCTCAAGCTGAACCTGGAACAAACCGGCAACTACGAGGTGCGCGTGGTCAACTGGAGCGAGGACGCGCTGCCGGCGGCGCGCGAGTTCCAGCCGCAGATCATGCTCCTTGATCTCATCATGCCGGCCATGCCCGGCGGCAATGTCGCGGCGCTCTTCGAGGCGGACCCGGCGTTGAAGGATTTGCCCATCGTTTTTCTTACTGCCGCCGTGCGCCGCAGCCGTTTGGAGGAGATGGACGGAATCATTTCGGGCCGCCCGTGTCTCGCGAAGCCCGCGAGCCTCGAAGAGATCGTCGGGATGATCGAGAAGCACACGACGGCGTAGCCTGGGAGCGCCGGCTTCCAGCACGGCGCGTTTATCCAACCATCCGCCCCGCATGTCGCACGAAGTTTTCACCCACACCCACCGCGTCACCTACGCGGAATGCACGGTGGGCAACCACGTTTATTACGCGCGCTACCTCGACCTGCTCGAAGCGGCGCGTGGGGAATTCTTTCGCGCGCTCGGCACCACGTTCCAGCAGTGGCACGACGGCGGGACGGTCTTCCCCGTCATCGAAGCGCGGCTGCGCTACAAGGGCGCGGCGCGTTACGACGACGTGTTGCGCGTGGAAATCTGGCTGACGCAACTGGAGCGTGTCCGTCTGGAATTCGCGCACCGTATCTTAAACGAATCGGGCAAGCTGCTCATCGAGGCGCACACGCTGCACGCCTGCGCCGCACCCGACGACAAGCTCAAGCGCTTGCCGGAGGAACTGGCGGGAAAGTTGAAACCGTATCTGATTGCGCCTGCCCCCCTCTGCGGCTAGTTAGCTGGCGTGCAGCGCCGCCTTCGTCCCCGCCACGAGCGCGGCCACGCGCACGGGCAAAGGAAAATCCGAGGGCGCTTCCAGCGTGTAGCTCAGGCGCGTCTTGTGGACGTAGAGGTAGAACGCCTCGGCCCATTCCAGTCGCAGCAACGGATCAAGATTGGGCCGGATGATGCCGTCCTTCGCTTCGCGCTCATCAATCAATGTGCTGGGATCAATGGGACAGAATGGTCTCACCGCTTCAACCATCTGCGGCGCGAGTGACGGTGCGTCATCGGGATTCACTTCGTACACGTAAAAACCGTGCGCCTCCCAATCCTCGTGCAGGCAAAGCGTGAGATCAAAGTGCGGCTGTTGATCCAGCCACGCGACGTGCGCGCGGATTTCCGGCGAGCGCAGGCTTCGGTAGTCACGATTCAAGTCAATACGTTCTGCCGACTCGCGGGTGTTGCGGGGAAAGCCCGTGGGATTCAGACACGGACAGAGCCACAGATCGGCATCAGCGGGCCAGTCATTTTCTTTCAACAGTTCGCACACGGCGAGCGGGCCGGCGGGTTCGTCGCCATGAATGCCGGTGGAAAGATAGATCCGGCGCTTTGGCTGCTGAACCGTCCGACGGAACACTGGCAGGCTCAATCCGGGCGCAACGGAAATGAATTCGATGTGCCAACCGTGCGCCTCCGCCCACTGCCGCTGCTCCTGGATCACGGCTTCGATGTGAATGACTTCCCCGAAATAGCCGCCTGCATTTCGGCCCAACCGCTGCACCGCAGCAGCGATGCTCGCGGTGTCAACAGTCTCGGTCGGTTGGCTGGCTTGCTCCATGCGCGCGAGAAATTAATGACCGCCGCCAGACGCGCAAGCTCGATGAAAATTTACTTCGCCATCACCACTTCCGGCAAACGCGCGGCCACGTTCTTCTGCTCGAACTCCTTGCACCAGCCCTTGATTTCCGTGTCGTTGAAAATTTTCCCGATGACGCGGCGCAGAAGCCCCTTCAGGCTGGCGTTTTCCAAATCACGCAGCGAGCGAATGCCCTCCTCCTTGTAAGTCTCCAGCAACGTCCGCGCGCGCTCGTCGGCTTTCAGTTCGGAGTAGAGCGCCTCGATTTGTTCGAGCGTCACGCCTTCGGGAAGTTTGCGACGCCAGACGGAGGCGAGCGTTTCCTTCTGCGCGTCCTTGGCTTTTTCGTGGGCCACGGCGAGCAGCAGGCTCGGGCGCATTCCGGCGAGATCGTTCGTCTCGCCGCTCGCACCGAGGTCGCTCAGATCGTCGCGAATCTGATACGCGATGCCCAGCGCCTCGCTGTAAGTCTTCAGCACGTCTTCCACTTCCTCGTGCAAATCCGTGCCGGCGTAGATCGCGCCGAGCCGCAACGCGACCTCGAAGGCCGGCGCGGTTTTCTTGCGGAAGATGTCGAGCACTTGCAGCGACGTGAGCGGCTGCGGCGAACGCGCCCAGCACAATTCCGCGCCCTGCCCGCGGCACAACTCACGTTGCCCGCGTGACGCCGCGAGCAGCATCTCCGCCTTCTGCTCCGCGCTGATCTTGCATTCGCCGATGAGCCGGTAGCCTTCGCCAATCAGCAGGTCGCCGACGTTCAGCGCCACGGCCACGCCGTATTCCTCGTGCAGTGTCTTCTCGCCGTAGCGTTGCGCGTCGTTGTCCTCGATGTCGTCGTGGATGAGCGACGCCTTGTGGAAACATTCCACGGCGACCGCGATCTTCTTCAAATCATCTGGCGGTGCGCCCGCCGATTTTTCCTTCAGCGCCTGATAGGCCGCCACGACCAGGAAGGGCCGCCAGCGTTTGCCCGCGCGCATCAGCCATTCGCGCGCGATTTTCTCCGACTCGCCATCCGCCGCGCCGCCCATGACCAAATCCAGAGACGCCGGTGTGAACCAGAAATCCACTTCCTCACGCAGCGCGCCGAGGTCGAGCCGCCGCGTCGTGTCGTCACTGCTCAGGTGGATGTAATCCCACACCCAGTCGAGATCGACGGTCGTATCAATGCAATCATCCTGGAGCAACGGCACCGCCACGCCGGGAATCGCCGCCGCTTCCATGTAGGGAAAGGCGCGTTCCAAAACCGGCAGGCAACTCACGCCCACGATGGCCTCAATCTTCCCCGTCTGAATCAGCGACATGACGATGGCCGAGCCTTCCGCGACCAGCACCGCGTAGCCGAGTTTCTCTGCCTCGGCCTGCAAATCCTGAATCGAGCAAAGCCCGCACTGCTTGCAGAGCAGACCAAATTCATCGAACGGCGCGGGACACTTCGCCTCCACGCGCAGACATTTCGGCAGCAACAGCAACCGCTTCTCAAACGGCACCTGCGCGATGGCCTCGCGCCACATCTCGTTGCTCAGGAGCACTCCGATGAAGTCGCGATAGATGGCGTCGCACCCGAGCATCTGCACCAGGCGGTCGGCGTGCGTCTTGAGTTCATCGGCGGGCATGGGCGGCACGGGGGCGTGCTCGGCCACGTAATTGCGAATGATGTGCAGGAAGCGCGAACGCTCGCCCGCCGTCTGCGGAATGTTTTTCTTGGGGGCACGGAAGCGTTGTTGCACCGCGTGCTTCGGTATCGCGAACGAGATTGGTTGCATACTTCGGGTAAATTTCCGTCCTTCCAGACGCCGCCCGCAAGAAATGGATTCGTTTTTCTTGCCGTCGGGAAATCTCTGGGTGCAACTCGACACGGTTGTGGTGGTAGGAGTGGTCGCGCTGCGACCACTCCGCCCGCGCAGAGCGGGCGGGCCCGTGCGACTGACGGTGTGAAGTGCTCGTTGGGCTTTCCGGCGGGCCGCTCTGCGCGGCCCGACTGCTGGCAGCGCGAGCCGTTCCACCCCGCTCGGAGTGTCGCCCGCATCGTGCCGACGTCGGACGAGCTTACAGATTTTGCCGGCCCCGGAATGATTTGCAGCGTGAACCGGCGTGGCACGGGCTTTGCGAAGAGGAATTGTGCGTATGATTTTATGAGTGAGCTGGCCGCCATTTTTCCGCCCTGGTTTTACATCCTGCTGGCCGTTGGTATTTTCGACGCGCTCCTGCAATGGTCCGACTACCGGGAGTGGCGCAAGGAACACCGCGACTCGGGAGAAGTGAGCGACTAACCGCGCGGTCTTCTGTTTCCCTTTCCGTCCTTCGCGTCCTTTCTTCCCCGCCTACGCCCAAGCTCCGCAAGCCTGCAACTGGCGCGTGACCTTGCCGTCCCAATCATGATGCGCGGCCGGACTGGCCGGGCTGGGGTGCAAAATTCCCGCGACCTTCCGACCCGAGGAAATGACTCCGCTCTCTGCAAATCTCTCCTCCGCAAATTTCCCCACACCGATCAGCCACTCCGGCTGAAGAATCTCCACGACTCGGCGCAGATGCACGTCGCACGCGGCGAAGAGCGCGGCCTGCTCGGCGCGCGGCAGCTTGTCCGGCGTGTGGTTCGCGCATGGCTCCTTGAGAAAGGCCAGCGGGCAGTAATTCACCACGAAGTGTTCCTGGGAAAAAATCTCCGGCGTCCCGAACCGCTGCACGAACAACGCCCAGAGTTTCCTCCCGCTTGGCTCCGAACGCGGGCAGTCAAATCCCAGCACCGGACGCTTCGGATGCTCGTGCGCAGGACGGCGGACGTTGGCTGACACGCCCATCCAGTCCCGCACCGCGCGGATTTCTCCAAACGGCACGCCCGTCTGCATCATGCCCCACGGGCCGGGATTCATGCCGAGGAAGAGAATGCGCTTCCGCGTGGCGGCAAACTTTTTCAGATACAGCTCGTGCGCGGCCCACGCGTAGTCGAGCGGGTTGTAAGTGTGGGTGACGGGCGCGGCGAAGGTGAGCGCGCCCACCGCATCGCGCAGCGCGGCGGCGGCCTGGATCATGTCGCGGCGAATGGCGCTCACGGCAAAATCACCGGCGGACTCCAGCGCGCGCCGACGCGCGTGCGGGCAAAGACCTTGGCGTCCTTTCCGTCCTTTGTCGTTACCAACGGTGCCACATAAACTTTTGCAGAAACCGCCGCCGCCCCGCCCGCCGCACGCGGGTCGCGGCCATCGAGCGTGAAATAGATTTGCGCGTTCGTCGCCGTGGTGGTGAGCGCGAGTTGCGCGCCGCGCGTGACGGCGGGCGCGGCCACGAACTGTTTCTCAATCCAGGCCAGCCGGTTGGAAGTCCACCGCTTCATCCAGTCAATCTCCTCCTGATACGTGTCGCCTACGAAATAGTTCGGATTGATCTCGCGGCCCAGAATCGGCCAGCGCCGGAAGTTTCGTTGCTGCGCCTCGCCGATCTGCGCGACATGCGCGTCCACGCGCGCCATCAGGTTCGACGTGGCGAAGAGGGTGGCGCGCAGTTCGCCCCAGCGATCCACGTAGCGCTGTCCGAAATCTGGGTCTTCAAAGAGCCGGCGGAACCACGAATACTCCTGGTCATTGAGCTGCGGCCAGAGCCAGCGCTCAGGCATGTAGCCCTGCTTGCCGTCGCAGTTGCCGAAGCTCAGGTTCCAGTCCCAGAGCGGACCCATCCTCAACCGCTCGCCGCGTGGCTTGTGGTAGAACGTGCTGAAGCGAAACGCGTCCACGTTCTTCGTGACCTCCGAGAGCAGGTGGAAATCAATAAACGAGTCGCGGTCAATGAACGCCTGATAACCCTGCTGCGGGTCGGCGAAATCCGGCCCGTAGAGCGCCGCCTCGAAACGGTTCAAATAATCCCGCAGCCACGCGCGCTGCACGGCGGTGATTTCATCCGGCTCGGGATCGACGTAGTAGAACACGTTGCCTTGAAACGCGGTGGTGAAGGAATCGGCGTCGGGAAAAACCTGTGTCTCCTCCAGCCGGCTCATCTGGCGCACCGGCCCGGCGAGCAGATTTGTGATCGTGCGCGGCGCGACCGGCCCGCGCTCCAGGCCGCGCGTCATCCGCACCGGCCCGCGACTGTTGTTGCGGAGATTGACCTCGCCGTTCAGCGCGGGCTGAAAACCGTCCGGGTCCGCCGGGAAGCCGCCGGGCGGCGTGGGGAAACCGCCGCGCAACATCGGCATCCCGCCCATCGGCGGACCGCCGCCGTTCCAGCGCCCGCGCCCGCCGCGCTCGGCGTGATCCTTTTTGAAAATGTAGCCGCCCGTGATCTCCGGTTCGCGCGTGTCGCCCGCCCCGAGCTTCGCGATGTTCACCCGCGCCTTGTCGCGCGTGATTTTTTCCTCGAACACGTACAGGCCGAGATAATTCTCCATGCCCAACCTGCCCCGCCGTTCGTTCAGAAACACTTCCACGAAACGCGTGCGCGGCGCCCACGCGCCCATCGCGCCGCCCAGCTCGTAGGCCAGCACGTCGCGCAGCAAGGTCTTGTCGGGATACGGGCCGTAGAGCACCCAGTCGGACTCGCGCGGCAGTTGGAGGATGGAAACTTTCTGCGGCTCGCGCCGGTCGTTCACAATTTTCACCGCGTAGGAATGCTTGTCGTAGCGCAGCGAAGTGAAGCCGCGCAGGCTGACCAGCGCCGCGCCCGTGAAGTCCGCGCGATCCGGCAGCGTGGTGCGCTCCGGCCGGTTCTCCAGCACATGCAGGCCCGTGAAAGATTTCTCGCCCGCGTCGATCTCGCCGCCCGGCGCGTTCACCACGATGAGCGGCAGATGCGAACTGAACCGCCGCACGTCATTCGCCAGCAGCACGTAGCTCTGGCTCGCCGCGCTGCTCACGCGGCCATCGGGATAAAACGCGCGCGCCCGCAGCATCGCGCATTCGCTGATCACGACGGGCGCTTGGTAGAGGGGGGATTTTTTTCCCGGCTCCGAACCGTCCGTGGTGAAACGGATCTCGGCCGGCTCGGCGGCGGTCAAGGCCACGCGCAGCTCATTCGTGAACACGCCGCCGGGAATCGAGAACGCGACGGCGTCGCGGTCCGGCTTGGGCGCGGCGGCGCCCAGCGACATCACCACCAGTCCGGCCACGCCGACGGCCAGGCTGCGTCGTGCGAACCGGATTAACTTTTCAATGCTCCGCGAATTCATGCGCTGGAAAAATCTTCCGCCCATCAGACGCCACGCACCGCACGCGGGAAAGCCAAAAAGCCAGGACACCGCTCCCATCGGAGCGCGGACCGCCGAGTCCGCGCGATCATAATTCGGTTCGCCATTGTCATTTCGGAGCAATGACAAACACGCGGACTCCGCGTCCGCGCTCCCAAGTTTGACTCGCTTGCACACTCTCTGAGATCGAACGTTCCCCCATGCACGAAACGACGAACGAGACCGACTGGGAAAAACTCTACCAAACCGGCGACATGCCATGGGAGAAGGGCGAGCCGTCGCCGGGCCTCGTGGATTTTCTCGCCGCCTCCACGGCGCTGCTGCGCGGGCGCGTGGTCGTGCCCGGCTGCGGCACCGGCCACGACGTGCGCGCCTGGGCCGCTGCGGGCTGGACGGCCACGGGCCTGGACCTGGCTCCTTCCGCCATCCAGTTGGCGCAAGAACGCACCAAGGCCGCAGGACTGAACGCCGAATTCCAACTCCGCAATTTTCTGGAGAGCGAGCCGGCGACGCCCTTCGACTGGATGTTCGAGCACACGCTCTATTGCGCGATCCAGCCCGCGCGCCGCGATGACTACGTGCGCGCGGTGCTGCGCTGGCTAAAACCCGGCGGACAATTCCTCGCCCTCCACTACATGCTGCGCGACCAGCCGGACGGCCCGCCCCACGGCTGCACGCAGCAAGAACTGATGGAGAAATTCCTGCCGCACTTCAGCCTTAAACAAGGCTGGGTGCCGCGCTCCCTTCCGAACCGCGCCGGCCTTGAACTCATGCTTTGGTGGCAACGCCGGACGGCGTAACGCAAGGAGACCGCTGCACGAAAGCACGCGCTCGGGCCGATGAGCATTTCGATGGCTCTATCCGCCCCGACGCGGAGAGAAGCTAACTCCAACTCAA
>JANNGC010000754.1:0-2863 GCA_031380445.1 Pedosphaera sp. | reverse complement strand
AATGCAATTCAGCGTCGCCGCCTCGGCCACGATGCGAGCGTCGTTGCACTCTTCATAGGGGACGAGTCCCGACAACTGCAACTCCCGCGCGGCATTCTGAATAATCGCCACTTGGACGGCGTTCGGGGCGAAGGGGTGCATTTGCCACCGCTGCCGTGCCTCACCCAGGATGCGTTGGGCGGAATTTCTCACTTGAAGGTCGGTATCATGACGGGCCTTCGCGACGGTTTCAGCGATGACCGTTGGTGGAATGATGAATTGAACGGCTGGTATCCTCGCCTTGATGGTCTGCCATGCGTCCATGGCGATTTCATCCCCGCCTCCAAGACGGATCAGGACATTGGTGTCAACGGCGACGAGTTGGGGTTTTGACATCGGCACCGTAGATGATTTTCAGCCCTGCTTCGAGCAGTTCCTCACGCTCTTTCTCCGTCAAATTGTTGCAACGCTGCCGGGTGCGCTCGCAGACGGCGTCCCAGTCCACCTGCTTCTTCGGCTTGGCCGTGGCGGATTGTTGTTTCATGGAAGGAAGTTTCGCCGGGCGAGGCAGTAGCGCAAGCACGCTTTCACTTCACCGCATTCACCAGCGGAGCCAATCCCTGAATTCGCACTTCCAGTTTGTCCCCGCTCTGGATCGGCCCCACGCCACTCGGCGTGCCGGTCACGATCACGTCGCCGGGCAGGAGCGTCATGTTCGTGGAGATGAAGCTCACGAGCTGGGCGCAACTGAAGATGAGCTGGTTCGTGTTCGAGTTCTGGCGGAGCTGGCCGTTCTGGAAAAGTTGAATGGTGAGATCGCTCGGATCGAGCTTGGTCTCCACGTACGGCCCGAGCGGTGTGAAGGTGTCGAAGGATTTCGCGCGCGCCCACTGGCTCTCGGCGTTTTGAATCGTCCGGTCGCTGATGTCCTGCGCCGTGGTGTAGCCGAAGATGTAGCGCCCCGCCGCCGAGGCCGTCACGTTCCGCACCTTGCGACCGATGACGATGGCCAGTTCCGCCTCATAGTCCGTGCGATGCGCGGGGAACGGCACTTCGATTTTCGCGCCGTCGGGAATGAGCGAGGTCGTGGCCTTGAACCAGAACAGCGGCTCCTTGGGCAGCGGCTTGCCGGACTCGCGCGCGTGGTCGGCGTAGTTCAATCCCACCGCGATGATCTTCGACGGCACCACCGGCACGAGCGTGCGAAGACCTTTGGCTTTGGTGGGCTTCTTCTCAAAGGACGGCGCGCCGAAGACATCGCCGCGCACGCGAAAGAGTTCCCCGTCCACCACCTTGGCGTGAAAAATCTCGTCACCCTTTTGGAATCGTCCGATTGCTGCCATAAAAGTGCCGAGTTTGTAGCAAACGCGAAAAGCGGCTCGCAAGGAGGAACTCGCCGGCCCGGCCCTTCAGGCCGCCAGCTTCAACCCCAGCGCGCTCCGTCGCAACATCTCCAGTGCCTGCTGCGAGGTCACGTACTTGAATGTCTCGCGGTCGAAGCGGTTGAGAAATTTCTTCACGGTCACGCCCTCGCGGCTGGCGAGTGCGATGAACACGGTGCCAACCGGCTTCTCCGCCGTGCCGCCCTCCGGCCCGGCGATGCCGGTGACGGACAGCGCGAAATCAGTGCCGCTGACTTTCAAAACTCCGCTGGCCATCTCGCAGGCCGTCGCTTCACTAACTGCCCCGTGAGCCGCGAGCGTCGCTGGATTTACGCCGAGCATTTTCATTTTCGCCTCGTTCGCATAACTGACCGCACCACCCCAAAGAATCGCCGAAGCACCGGGAACATTCGTAATGCGATGGGCAATGAATCCCCCGGTGCAGGACTCCGCCAGGGCCAGCGTTTGCTTTCGCTCGGTGAGCAAGCGCACCACGCTCTCTTCCAACTCATCGTCGTCCACGCCGAAAATGTGATCACCAATCAGGCGTCGCGTTAGCGCCTCGGCCTCGTTGACGTTCTGCTGCGCCCCGCAGCCTTGCGCCACGAAACGTACATCCACTTCGCCGACGCGTGCGCAGTAGCCGAGCACCAGGCCCGCGTCGGTGAGATGCTTCAGGTGCGGCGCGATGCTCTCTTCCACGCGCGATTCGCCGAGTCCCGTGGTCTTCAACGTGCGGCAGACGAACTCGCTCTCCACCGGCAGCGTCGCGCGCAGCCACGGCACGACCTGATTGGTGAACATCGGACGCAGTTCACGCGGCGGCCCCGGCAGCATCACGATCCACGTCGCCTTCTCTCGAAACTTTCCCGCTGCCACCGACAGAATCAATCCCGGTGCGGTGCCGTGCGCGTTCATCAGCACCAGCGCGCCGCGCGGGACGAACGCCTGAACTTTCGTGCTCTCCGGCATCGGGCGATTGCGCGAGGTGAAGAAATGCGCGATGCGCGCGAGAGCCTCTTCATTCACCGACAACTCCACGCCGAGCAGACCGGCGATGAAGTCGCGCGTCAGGTCATCGCTCGTCGGCCCGAGTCCGCCGGTGACGATGATCAGGTCGGCACGCCCGAGCGATTCACGCATCGCCGCCTGCACCGGCCCGCCTTCATCTGCGACCGCCAGTTGCCGTGCCACCGTGTAGCCGAGGTCGGTGAACTGGCGGCAAAGCCACTGCTGGTGTGTGTTGAGCACGCGCCCGAGCATCAGTTCGCTGCCGATGTTGATGATTTCAATCTGCACAGACAGGAGAGTGCAAATGACTCCAAGCAATTGAAACTGGAAACAACGGATGCAGCGGACGCGTTTGAAAGCGGCGCTAAAGCGACCGCACTCCAAACGCTTCGCGAATGACCAAGCGTCGGGTGCTGCGCGTCAGCGTGTGGAGTGCGGTCGCTTCAGCGCCGCTTTGGAACGGTAGTATTTACAAGATGCGCCCAACTCAA
>JANNGC010000741.1:0-1886 GCA_031380445.1 Pedosphaera sp. | reverse complement strand
GACCACAAACTCCATTGCGCAAACATGAGCGATGCCGACGCCATCAGCCTGATGGTCGAAGGCGCGTTTCAATCCGAAGAGGAAGCGCGGGCCAAACTCGTGCGCGCCAAGCAGACCTCCACGCAACTCAGCACCTACTTCGTGGGCCGCATAGCCCACGTCCGGATGCGCGAGCAGATCCAGCGCGAACTCGGCGACCGCTTCAACCTCGCCGCCTACCACGAAGCCGTGCTCTCGCAAGGCTCGGTGCCGATGAAGTATCTGCCGGAACTGGTGCGGGCGAAGATGAAGTAAGCCGCCCGTCTTCCGCATCTCTGGCGAATTCAAAACCGAAACCGCACGCGCCCGAAGAACACGCGCTCGTGCGGCATCTCGTTGTAAAAATTCACCGGCGAGAGGCGGTAGTTCTCATCCGTCACGTTCAGCACGCCCACCGTCACGTCGCCGCGCTGGCGCGGGAAACGCCAGCCCAGCGAGACGTTCCAGATCGGAAAATCGTCCGAAGGCAGATCGTGCGTCGCGAAGCCGCCGCCGGAGAAACTCCGCTGCCGGTTGTCCTGCGCGAACCAGGTCACATCGCTGCCCGCGAAAAATCCGCACCGATGATTGTAGAGCGCGAACACGCCGCCCGCGTGCAGGTCCGACGTGTCGCGGAGATTCGCGGGCGTGTACTGCGCCACCGGCACGCCCGGGAGGCGCGTCTCCAAATCCGCGCGCGCGAAACGGTAGCGCACCCCCACCGTCCACTCGTCGCCGATCAATTGTCCCGCCGTCACCTCCGCCGAGTGTTCGAGGAAGTCCAGCTTCTCGCGCGTGCCCCCGCCGGTGATCGGCGTGGGGCTGCCGCTCACGTCGGTCACGAGCACGCCGCGCGTGTTGTCGGCCTCGGAGGACAGGCGCTCGAACTGCATGGTAACGTAGGTGCGGCTCGGCAGTTTCAACTCCAGCGCCGCACCCGTCGTCTCGAATTCCTGCGCGGACACGGGGCCGACGAGCGAGATGGGAAAGAGCGTGCGATACGTCTGCACGAACCCGGCGAGTTGTGTCGGCTCCAGGCGGTAGCTCTGATCGAGCGTCACGCCGCCGAGCGACTGCGCGTACGCGCCGCGAACAGTCAGCACGTCAAGCGGCGTCCAGACAAAGCCGGCTTTCGGCGCGAGCAAGTCCTTGTCCGCGTGGCCGCGCGTGACCGGCGCGCTGCGCAGCAGTTCAGGATAAGTCACCCGGTCGTAGCTCACGCCGCCGATGAGCACCAGCGAATCAAGCGCGCGCCAGTTCCAGTAGCCATAGCCCGTGACTCGATCCGCCGGCTCGGTGACGGAATTGCGGAAGGGAACTTGAAGGTCATCCGGCGCGTTGGGACTGAGGAAATTCTTCCCAGTCAGCTCGCCGTCCTGAAGGCGCCCGCCGAGCGTGAAGGTATGTTTCTCCGTCTGGATAATCTGGCTCAACTCCGCCGTCCACGCCTCGAACTCATTGCGGTAGTTCAAGTCGTAAGTCGGCGAGCCGGGTACGAAGACCTCGCTGCCGCGCACGGCCAGCAGCGGGTAGCCGACCTTCCTGTCGCTCAGCGCCTGCTCGTTCTCCAGGCGTCCGCCGAGGAAGAGCGTGTGGACGCCCGGCCCCCATTCGTGATGGTAGCCCGCGAACGCGATGGGATGCTGTGTCTCGGTGAAGTGGTAATCGCGGCGCAGCCCGTTCGTGGCCTTGGCATTGTAGTACTGAAAATTATCGCCACTCTCGTAGTCCTGGTACTTGAACAGGAGCATGACGGAATCCCGCGGCGTGAGCTGCTGCTTGATCGTGGTGTACCACTCGATGCGGTCGAGTTGGTTGTTGCGGCGCACGCCGTCGTTGTGCTGGTAATCGAGATCAAGCGCCCACGC
>JANNGC010000734.1:0-6748 GCA_031380445.1 Pedosphaera sp. | reverse complement strand
CGAAATCAAATTCTGGATCAGTGGAGATCGCATTCCCCTCACCCCGGCCCTCTCCCCGGAGGAGAGGGAGAGCGGCACGCAGCCTCACTGCCATCTGACGCGCACGACTCGACGAGCGCGGGCTGACTTTCTCCCTCTCCCGGCGGGAGAGGGCCGGGGTGAGGGGGAAGCGGCATCATTTCCTCCACACCTTTCCTCCGACAATCACCGCAACTTTTTGAGCTATGGACTTCCTGGTCATTGACGACGACAAAACTTTTCGCGACGCCACCTGCTGCCTCATCGAGGACGAGAAGCATTACGCCGAGGGCGCGGACTCGGCCGCCACCGGGCTGCGGCAAATCAAGGAGGGCAACTTCGAGGCCGTGCTGCTCGACGTGAATCTCGGCGCGGACAACGGTCTCGACGTGCTGGTCGAGCTGCAAAAGCTCAAGCCGGAACTGCCGGTCGTGATGTTCACCGCGCAGGGCAAAGTGCAGACCGCCGTGGAAGCGATGCGACGCGGCGCGGTGGATTTTCTGGAGAAGCCGTTTCGCCGCGAACAATTCCTGACTGTGCTCGCGCGCTTGCAACGCCTGCGCCAGATGGGCCAGCGCATCGAGCGGTTGGAGCGCGAAGTCACCGAGACGAAGGCGCAGGGCGTGCAGCCCATTTTCGATTTCACCACGCCCGTCATGCGCGAAGTGATGGACGTGCTGCTGCGCGCCGCGAAGACGCCCGCGTCCATTCTCATTCTCGGCGAGAGCGGCACCGGCAAGAGCATGGCCG
This sequence comes from Pedosphaera sp., assembly GCA_031380445.1. Classification (GTDB taxonomy): domain Bacteria; phylum Verrucomicrobiota; class Verrucomicrobiia; order Limisphaerales; family SIBH01; genus JANNGC01. Next base: position 5,980 of record JANNGC010000734.1, on the reverse strand, counting down.
CGCGCGCCGTGCATCAGAACAGCCACCTCGCGGACAAGCCGTTCGTCACCGTGAGCTGCCCGAGCTTGTCGAAAGAACTGTTGGAGAGCGAACTGTTCGGCCACGTCAAAGGCTCGTTCACCGGCGCGATCAAGGATCATTGGGGCAAGGTGAAGGCGGCGGAAGGCGGCACGCTCTTCCTCGACGAGATCGGCGACCTCCCGATGGAGATTCAGCCCAAGCTCCTCCGCCTGCTGCAAGAGCGCGAATACGAACGGCTCGGCGAGAATGTCACGCGCACCACGGATGTCCGCATCATCGCGGCGACGAATCGTGATTTGAAAAAGCGCGTGGCCGAGGGCGCGTTTCGCGAGGACCTCTACTTCCGGCTCAACGTCATCACGGTGGAGATGCCGCCACTGCGCGCGCGCGCGGGCGACCTCGTGCGTTTCGCCGAACATTATCTCAAACACTTCGCCGCGCAGTGCGGGCGGCGGCTCGACGGATTTTCCAGCGAGGCTTCGGCGCGATTGCTGGCGCATTCGTGGCCGGGAAATTTGCGCGAGTTGAGCAACGCCATCGAGCGCGCCGTCATCATGGCTCGTGAGAACAAAATTACGCCCAGTGATTTGCCGATGGAACTGCGCGGAGCGGCCAGTTCGAGTGCCGCTGCGGACCCGGCCAGTCCGGTGCAAACCGGCCTTCCCATCACGTTGGAGAAACTCGAAGAGGCCCACATCCGCGGCGTGCTCGCCACCGCCACAAGCCTCGCCGACGCCGCCGACACGCTGGGCATTGACCAGGCCACGCTCTACCGCAAGCGGAAGAAGATGGGACTGGAGTGAACGAGGCGCGGACCGCCGAGTCCGCGTGTCTCCCGTCACTCGGATCGGTGGAGAAGATCGTTTCCGTTTCGCGAGTGGAACGCCGCCCCCTCACCCCGGCCCTCTCCCCAGAGAGGGGGAGAATGGCCTTCAGTCTCCAACCAATCGAACGCGCTCGTCACCACCCGACGCTGGCTGACTTTCTCCCTCTCCCAGCGGGAGAGGGCCGGGGTGAGGGGGAATGAGCTTGCGACCAGGCGGGCCGATCCAAAAATTGGTTCTTGGACACTGCTCGAGGAAATCACAAATCTCGCGAAACGATGATCGCGCGGACTCGGCGGTCCGCGCTCCGACAAACAAATGGCGGCGGTCTCGCGACCGCCGCCTCCCTTTTCTCCTTCCGCCTCCTTGGCGTCAGTTGATCTTTTCCTTCACGGTGATGTTGTTCTCGACGTGCTTCACGTTCGCAACTTTCTCCGCGATGCCGCCGGCCATCTTTTTCTGGTCAGTGGAGTTCACGAAGCCGCTGAGCTGCACCGTGCCTTTGAAGCTCGTCACGTTCACATCGCCGAACTTGTATTCGGGATTCTCGGACAGCGCGGACTTCACGCGGGAGTTGAGCGCCTTGTCATCAATGTATTCGCCCGTGCTGCGCTCGTAGCGCGTGCCGGTGCAGCCCATCAGGACCAGCGCGGTTCCGACCGGCAGGGCGAGGCAGAGCGCGAGATACAGATTGCTAAATGTCTTTTTCATAATGTTCGTTGGTTCGTTGTTTTCGTTGCGGACGCGAATCCATTAGCTCGCCGGGTGCCAGCGGTGTAGTGGCGCCGAACGCCGGATATTGCTGGTGATTTAGCCGTGCTGTCGCCGAGCACGGAAAGGCGGCTTTTGCAAAACGCCCGCTTGGAACAGTTTGCTTTGCACTTCGCACGAATGAGGGATGAGGGCGCTCCCAGATCAAGACGCGGGAAATGCAAGCTAGACGGCGGGAGTGCGACTGATAAATTTTCCACCTATGTCAGCGCCAGCGCCCACAGCGCCAAAAAAAATCAATCTCCGCCGCCCCGAAATCATGGAGGCGGTGCAGGCCCAGGTCATCTCGCACTATCGCAGCGAGGTGGTGGAGCGCATTCGCGCGCACGGCAATGTCATCTCCGCGCAGGGGCTGACGGTGAAGCTCGCGAAGGAGTTTGGCTTTTGCTACGGCGTGGAGCGCGCGATTGATCTGGCGTATGCGGCGCGGAAATCATTTCCGCCGGAGAAGCCGATCTATCTGCTCGGCGAGATCATTCACAACCCCGAGGTCAACGACCAGATTCGCAACCTCGGCATCAAGACCATTTCCAACAAGCCGACGGACGCGGAGATCGCGCAGTTGCAGAACGACGACGTGGTCATCATCCCCGCCTTCGGCACCGAGGTCACGACGCGGCGCAAGCTGGAAGAAAAAGGCTGCACGCTCGTGGACACGACCTGCGGCGACGTGATGAGCGTATGGAAGCGCGTGCGGCAATACTCGAAGGAAGCCGTCACGAGCATCATCCACGGCAAGGCCAAGCACGAGGAGACGAAGGCCACGACCTCGCAGGCCACATCGTACGGCACCGGCCACTACCTCGTGGTCTTCAGCCTCGAAGAGACGGATTACGTCTGCGACTACATCGTGAGCGGCGGGAACAAGGAGGAGTTTCTCGCGAAGTTCAAAGGCGCGTACTCTCCCGGCTTCGATCCCGAGCAGCATTTGCAGGCCGTGGGCGTGGCCAACCAGACCACGATGCTGCGCGGCGAGACGGAAGACGTGCAGCGACGTTTGAAGGCGGCGATGGCGAAGCGCTTCGGCGACGCCAACGTGGATCAGCACTTCCGTTTCTTCGACACGATTTGCGGCGCGACGCAGGATCGTCAGGATGCGTTGCAGAAGCTGTTGAAGGAGCCGATGAATTTGCTGCTCGTCATCGGCGGCTACAATTCCTCGAACACGTCGCATCTGGCGGAGATGGGCGAGAAGGTTCTCCCGACCTACTTCATCAAGAACGCGGCGAAGATGGAATCCGCCACCCGCATCCAGCACTGGAACCAGCACACACACATCGAGGAGACGACGGCAGACTGGCTGCCCTCGGGCGACCTCACCGTGGGCATCACCGCCGGCGCGTCGTGCCCGAACAATTTGATCGAGGACGCGATCCGGCGGCTGTTCGAGCTGCGCGGTGTTTCAGGGCAGGAGCTGTTGGGGAACTGACCGGTTCCTTCAAGGCTCGGCGGTGATGGCGGCGAGGAACGGCGCGGCGCCAATCATGCCGCACACAAAATCCACGGAAACAACACCCACGCCGCGCCTTCCTTCGGTTTGCTCCACCAGCCGAGCACATCCTTTTCGTGAACGATGGGCACTGCAAGACTTGGCCCATCCGCGCACTGCGCCCGAATGGTGCTGCCGGTTTGCCACCGGCAGGGAGGCTCGCGCTGTTCCGCGACGCTGGAATTTGCGAAAGCGGTTCTGACTTCGCGACCCCTGCCAGTGGCAAACTGGCCGCACGTTCACGGCTTCCGCAGCCGGTAGAATTTATCCCCCGCCGCCGGCACGGTGATCGAGATGTGCGTGGCGTTGGTCGCGTAGGGGAACGGCACCTGGCTCCAGACCGTCGCGGGCGGCGTGGCTCCGAGGGCGGTGGTTTGATCGAGCACGAAGCCCGTGGCGGGGCGCGGCCAATAGACGCGCACGTTGCCGCCGCCGAGTGGTTCCGCCGCGAGCGGCGGAGCGCCGGGTGTCTGGAGCAGATGCACGCCGGGCCAGAAGCCGCCGCTCACGACATACGCGCCGTTGGTCAACGCGCCGCTCGCGTCCGGCTGACCGAGGGTGCCGCTCACGGCATAGACGCCGCCGGTGCTGGGCGTGGTCGCGCCGCCGCCTGCGATCTTGGACCAGTTGATGGCGTGCTGGGCGTGGGCGGTGAATCCGCCGGTGACGAGCAGGATGAGACAAAGAGGTTTCATGTTTAGTGCGGGTGGGAGGTTTACTGAGTGATGCGGGCGTTGCCTCCGCCCCAGTTCTCAAGCCGGATCTTCTTGTCCAGCCGCGCGCCGGATGGGTAGTTGCCCGCCGCCAGCCGGATGGTGGCGGACTGGGCGGGGTTCACTTCGGTGGCGGGGAACCACGCGTTGTAGATGAACGGCAGGTTGTTGGCCGGATCGCTTGCGGTGGCTTCTCCAGCACCGCCAGCGCTATTGCCGTAAAAGATGGCCTGCCTGTTGGTCGCCGTGGTGGCGCGGTTCTCGTTCAGCCAGCGGGCATTGTCCGCCACGTTGGCGATGCCCAGCGGGCGATCTACATTCCCACAGACTCCTCCGCAGTCATTGCCCGTGAAAGTGAAGTTGATGCCGGGGCTTGAAAAGTAGTCGGTGCGCGTGCCTGGATTGAAACCGCTGTACATCACCGTGACTCGTTGCTCCATGACGGTGCCAATGACCACATTCCAAGACTCCGTGTGGCTGTACCCGCGGTTGTAGCTCGTTTGGCCGTCTTCGTGTTCGCATCCCAAGTTGTGCCCAATCTCATGGGTGAACACGAGGGTATCCAGGCTCCACTCCACCACGCCGGCCCAGCCGCCAACATAAGCGATGCCCAACGTGCTGCCGCTGTTGGCCCGGCCGTTCGGCAGCAGGCACACCAAGTCCGCACCCACCGCATCGCGTCGGGCGAAGGCGTCATCCATGTAGCCATCGTTGCCGATGCCCAGCCGAGTCAGGTGTAAACTGAGGTCTTGGGCGCTGTCGTCGTAGGCTATCTCTTCCACGCCCACGAGCCGCAGGTAGGTGTGCGTGCCGCTCCGACCGAACCGCCAGTTGGAATCCGCGACGAACTGCCGTGCCTTGGCCTGAATGTTCGCATGCCCGCCGGCGGCATTCCGCGCATTGGGCGTGTATAGGATCAGCACATCGGCGTGCGTGTTCACCCAGCTCGGGCTAAGGTTTGCGGGCGGGTGCTTGCCGGCGTCCTTGCCCACAGCCAACGCCGGGGCCGGCGGGCCGACCGACCCGCAGACCCCCTGCACGCCCGGCCACGGCTCGGCCACTTGATGGCCTCCACCGGGCACGGGGCGGATTTGAAATTCCCCGCCGCGTCCATCCGTGATCTGCATGACCAGCGCCCCATCGTGAAGCACGGCGCTGAAATGGCCGTTCACGTAACCCTCCAGTCGTCCGCGCCAGCCAAAGAAAGGAGTGCCCGCGCCTTCCTGTTCGGTGACGACGGCGGTGTAATCCCGATCCGCGAAGAGCGGCAGCCGCACGCGGCGCGTCTGGCCGGGGGGCAGCGTGGTGAAGAGCTGGGTATTGACCACAAGGCTGCGGATGCGCAACGCGGAGCTGTCGAGCGGAGCGATGGCGGCTTCCATGAAGCCGGTGGTCGGCGGCTCGAACAACGCCGGGGCTTCGGCCAGTTGCGCCGAGGCGGCGGGGAGGAAGGCGGCCAGAATTACCGCGATCAGGTAGGGCGTCGCGCTCCGCGCGCGCCGCGGATGCGGAGAAGGTCGCGCAAACGTCCGCAGAGTTCCTGCGTCACGAACGGCGGAACGCTGCATAACTTCGCGCGTCCTTGTTTCAAGCGTGGCGTGCGGCGCGCGCGGAGCGACGCGCCCTACCTGCCTGACTCGACATGAATTGAGTTTCATAACCTTGAATGGCTTGAGGTTGAATCAGCGGCCCGCCGGTTGCGCCAGTTGCTTCACCATCTCGCGCAACTCCGCCACGCTTTGCTTGAGCGCCTCCACTTCCGCCGACTTCTCCTCCAGCTTCTCGTTCAAGCCTTGGATCGCCGCGAGTGCCACGCCGTCGGCGTCCACGCTGGTGATGTGTTTGTCATCGCGGCCCGTGCCGAAGGCGGCATGGAAATCCTGCGCCATCGGGCCGATGTGCCGGGCGTCGCCCTGCGTCTTGTATTGCCACTCGGTGATGGGCAGTGCGGCGACCTTGGTCAGCATGTCGCGACCACTCACGGGTTTGAACTGCTCCTTGGCGTTGCGGTCGCTGGTGATGTTGACGGCGGTGCAGGTGATTTCGCCGGTGACCTGCAAGTTCTGGTTGGTGCCACCGCCGCCGATGATGACGGGGCCAGAGCCGACGAAGGGATTGAGGTAGAGCGGTTCTCCGGCTTTCGACTGAACATGCAGGCGGCC
>JANNGC010000644.1:0-2157 GCA_031380445.1 Pedosphaera sp. | reverse complement strand
CCACCGGGCCGACGAGGTTGGTGACATAGCTCGCGGCCAGCACATTCGTCGCGGTGCGCGCGGGGAAGGCGATGTTGGTGCCGTATTCCACATAATAGCCGGTGGCGTCCCCGCTGGGATTCACTAGGCCGGGCAGCGTGGCGAAATCCGCGCCGATGTTCGCGGCGGGCAGCGTCACCACGATGGGGGCCTGCACGAGCAAGGTCACCGTGGGATCGTTCAGCGCGCCGGTCTTCGGGTCATCGCTGTTGGCCGTGGTCACACCGGTGGCGGACACGGCGGCCTGGTTGGTGATGCCCTGCAACGTCGGCGGCAACGTGTTGTTGATGGTCACGTCGAAGATGACCGTGACCGATTCGCCCGGCGCGAGATTGCCGAGGTTGAGATTGGTGATGTGCGCGCGGACGGAAGTGGTGAGGAGAAGGGCGAACAGGAAACAGCATTGAACAGAAGGAAACAGAGAGAACGGAGTCTCTGTTACCTTCGTTTGCTCCTGTGGAACCCCGTGCCGGTTCACCGCCGCCGCCCACTGGGAAATCGAAATCGTTTTCATGGTCTTAGTTTCCTTTTTTGGTGGGTTGAATTAGGGACACGACGCGCCGCCAATAATCCCGGCCGTTCCCAAACTGGTGTTGACGGAGGCACCGCCGTTCAGCCCGGAGACGTAAGCATTGACCTGCGCCGCCGTCGCCCCGCTGAGCGGCGTCAAGCCCGGTATCTTGATCGGCTGAGTGTTGTTGTTGTCCGTGACGCGGATGAAGTTCCCCGCCTGCCAGGCCCCGGAAATGTTGTTCGGTTCACCCACCCCAGCACCTCCGACGATGGCGCACGTCGTCATGTTGGCCCCGCCGCTGTTGCCGGGCGACACCACGATGGCGCGCAGAAACAAGGGCGCCCCGGTCGTGTCCGGCTCGGCGAAGGTGTTGCCCTTGAAACGACCAATCGAGGTTCCGCTGGCACCCGTCACGCTGTTAAAGAAATTGACGGCCACAGCATTGACCTGGCGGATGTCGTTGTTGACGACCGTGACGTCAAACAAACCACCGGTCCCCGGCAGCAAGCCCAGGCCGCCGGCCCCGTTCGCCGCGCCGGAACCAACCACGCCTGTTTTTCCGATCACGTTGTTGCTGATGCTGCCGGTCAGGTGCGCCGAGCCGGTGGTGGTGGCTCCGCTGATGGTGACGGCATAGATGGCTCCGAGCAAACCGTCCGCGCCCCAAAAGGTGTTGTTCGAGACGATGTAGTCCACCAGCGCGCTGGAACTAAATACGATGCCCACACTGAACGCGGGCGGGTTGGCAATCGTGGTGCCGGGCCGGTTGATCGGCGCGCCCGAGTTCACGTCGGTGCCGAAGCCACATTGGTTGAGCGTGACATTCATGGTCGCTGTTCCTGCTGCGGTGGCAAAGAAACCATACGTACGGCTGCCGTTGAAGAACGTGTTCTGCACGTTGGCCGTGACATTGGCCGCGCCGCCGGCTTCGTACTGAAGCAACGATTTGTTTTGCGAAACGCTGCCGGTCACGCCGGTGAAAGTGCAGCCGATGACATTCACGGTGATTGTTCCGCCCGCGTTGTTGTCCACCAGAATGCCGTCAATCGCCGACGTGTTCATCGCGAAGTTCATCGAGGTGAAGGTGATGGTTCCGTTGTTCGAGACCAGGTGAACGGCCTCGGTCGTCGCGTTCGCAATCGAACCGCCGCTGCCATTGGCCCGGCCCGTGCCGTCGCCGGCCACCGTCACGCTGCCGCCGCCGAGACTGACGAGCGAGATGCCGTTGGCCGGGCCGCTGGACGAGATGCTTCGGAACGTCATGCCGCCGCTCGTGACGTTGGCGAGGTTCAGCGCGGTGCCGGTCCCGGAACTGAGCGTGTTCGGATTCGCTCCCGTAGTTACGCCGATGGTTCCGGCGCCCGTGGCGTTGAAACCCGTGCCCGTCGTGGTCGTAATGGCCAGGCCGCCGCCGGTGAAATTGATCGTCGCGCCGCTGTTGCTCGCCAGCGTCACGGCGGGGTTGGCCGCAGTGTTCAGCGCCTTGCTCGCGCCGCTGAAGTTCACCGTGCCGCCCGAGTTGTTCTGGCAGAGAATGCCGGTGCCGCTCGCGAAGTTCTGCGCGAGGCTGCCGCTCAATGTCACCGTGCCGCCGGTGCGGCCCT
>JANNGC010000059.1:0-2911 GCA_031380445.1 Pedosphaera sp. | reverse complement strand
AATCGCTCAGCGCTGGTCTGGGCGGATGCCCCGTTGATCAGCGATTCGGCTCCTTCAATTTCTGAAGCTGCGTGCCCCATTCCATTAGGTCTGATCGGCAAAGAGGTCGAATTTCGGGAAAAGTGCTGTGCAAGCGCGGGTCAGGTCGATGAACGCAGGCGGAAGCGGCAGTAGATGAAACGCTGTTCAGTCTCCCACGGGGTGACGTGGGTTTCGCGGCGCGTTTCGCATAGCTCGAAATCTGCGCCCAACTCGGCGGCGAGCTTCGTCTCATCATAACGCGCGACCTCGAGGCCGCTGCATTTCTCGGGGCCGTCGTTGGCGAAGGTGGCGATGATGACGTGACCGCGCGGGATGAGCGCAGACCGCAGCGCGGCCATGTATTTCCGGCGGTCTTCTGCGGCTGTGAGGAAATGAAACACGGCGCGGTCGTGCCAGACAGCGAAGCGGGCGGGCGCTTGAAATGTCGTCACATCCGTCGCGATCCACTGCACGCCTGCCGCGCGTTGTCCCAGCCGCTCCCGCGCGTGAGCGAGCGCAGAGGCTGACACGTCCAGCACGGCGAGATTCGTGTAGCCGTCTTCCAACAGACAATCCACGAGCGTCGAGGCTCCACCGCCGACATCGAGGATGCCGCCGTCACGCGGCGCTTGGGTCGCGGCAATCAATTCGAGCGAGTTGCGCGGTCGCACCTGATACCAGCTCACGTCCGTCGGGTCGCTGCTTTGGTAAGCAGCTTCCCAATGCTCCTTTGGGTTCATCCGCACTGCTTCTCGCAATGACCGTTGCTACGGCTTCTTGGCGTTCCGCGGATCGTCGGCAGGGTTCACGTAGTTGATGACCCACGGCCCCATGCCGTGAAGCTGGATGATCGTCTCGCCCTCCGCCCAGGCGGCATGCACCATCCCCGGAGGCCAGTAGCCATAAGTCCCGGCGGGCAAAGCGTGGGCGTTCTCCTTCTTGGGGTTGTCGCCCATCGCAAGCTTGAAGATGCCCTGAATGACGGTCACCCGCTCGGGCTTGGGATGGGTGTGCGCCGGGATGTGGAAGCCATCCGGCACCCGCACGCGCATGACGAACATTCCCTCTTTGCTCGGATCGCCTTCAAGGATGGCGAACTTCGCGCCCGGCGGCAGCGAGGGCGGGCCGTCCTTCCATTTGATCTCGGCTGGAGTGTGTAAGGCCATGTTGGGCGCTGCGGCAGTCGGCTGGCTTTCCTGAGCTACAGCGCTGCTGCAAAAGGCCAGCGCGAGAATTGGGAGGATGGATGCTGGTTTCATAATGAGGGGATCAAAGTAGCGCGAACGTGACTGTCACGTAAGCGGTTTCGACCTCTCGTGAAGGCGATGATCCCGCGCCTCGCCGCCTGTCGCCATTGACAACCGGCGATACTCTCGACGATACATCCGCCTGTGCGTCCTCTCCTTCGAGTCCTCGCTATGCTGACTTTTCTCGGATGGCTTTTTGCCACCGGGCATGTCGCGTTCGAGCATCAGGGCATGGTCGCCGCTGGCGACTTGCAGCAGGCCGTGGCCGAGCAAGACCACCACGAAGATGCGCCGGATCACGATGGCGATCATCATGATCATGATCTCACAGCGTTCGTTTCGGGACAGTTTGCGAAGACGGCGGAACTGAAGGCGCTCGCACCGGTGTGGGTGCCATTGTGCGACGCACTCGTCGCGCGTTTGGCGGCGGTGATCCGCGAGGCGGAGAATGAGAATGCGCGCGGAGTCGCGGAATTTGAAATGTCGCCACCGGATGAAAGATCGTCCGGCTGGCTCCTGGTGGTTCAGACCGCGCTTCCGGTGCGCGGTCCTTCGTTGATCTAAAAGTCAGTCCCGTTCGGGTCTGACTACTTCGCACGTTCACGCGGCGCACTTTCGCGCCTGCGTGTTGGGCACGCCGCTGCGCCCCGCCATCTCCTTCAACCTTCCACTTACACCCATGAAAATCTTTCCAACCATCTTACTTATCTGCCTCACGAGCCGCCTGCTGGCGGCGGACGGAGGCGCTCTCACGCTGCGCGAGGCGCTCGCGCTGGCGACTTCCAAAAGCCCGGAACTCGCCGCCTTTTCTTACGACCAGCGGGCCGCGGATGCGCGGCTGCTGCAAGCGGGCCTGAAACCGAATGCCGTCGTTTCGCTGGAAAGCGAGGACTTCCTCGGCGGCGGCGACTTCAGCGGCTTCCAGCAAAGCCAGACGACGCTCTCGCTCGGGCGACTCCTCGAACTCGGCGGCAAGCGCACCGCGCGAATCGAGGTGGCGCGGGCGGGCCAGGCTGCGGTGCAATTCGACTACGAAGCGAAGCGCCGAGAGGTTTTGCGCCGGACGACCGAGGCTTTCGTCGAGGTGCTCGGCGCGCAGCGGCGCGTCGATCTCGCGGAGGAAACGGCGAAGCTCGCGGGCGAGTTTGTGCCGCTGATTCAGAAACGCGCAGCGGCGGGCGTGGCCTCGACCGTGGAGACGGCGCGCGGCGACGTGGCGCTGGCGACGGCGCAGATCGGCGTCGAGCAGGCGCGGCGTGATCTTGCCGCGGCGCGGCGAACGCTCGCGACGCAATGGGGCGCGAAGGAGGCGAGCTTCTCGGAAGTGTCCGGCGACTTGGGCCGGCGTCCGCCGCTGCCAAGTTTTGCGACCCTCCATGCGATGCTCGGCGGGCATCCGCTCGTCGCCCGCTGGGATGCGGAGCGGGATGTGCGCACGGCCATCGTGGCGCGGGAGAAGGCGAACGCGAAGCCGGACATCACGGTTTCGGGCGGCGCGCGGTGGCTGGAGAATGGTGGCAGTGGTGAACCGGCGTTCGTCGCCGGCGTTTCGATTCCGCTCCCATTTTCCAATCGCAATCAGGGGAACATCGCCGAGGCGCAGGCGCTCGCGGAGAAGACCGAGGCAGAGAAGCGCGCGGCCC
>JANNGC010000618.1:0-2279 GCA_031380445.1 Pedosphaera sp. | reverse complement strand
GGCAGCCGGGACGGCTGCCCCACTTGCTGGCCGGACACCAAACTTTCCTTTTTTCCAACGCTCCACCGTGGCAGCCTTCGGCCATGTTCCTCGCCGGCCAAAATTGCACGCGGCGTCATTTCCTGGCGCGCACCAGCGCGGGCTTCGGGGCGCTGGCCTTCAGCGCGCTCTCCAGGATCGACGCGCGCGCGGCGAGCGCGAAGGTTCGTCAGATTGATCCGCTGAATCCCTTCACGCCGCGCCCCACGGATTTCAAACCCACGGCCAAGTCCGTAATTTTTCTCTTCATGGTCGGCGGGCCGTCGCAGGTGGACACGTTCGATTACAAGCCGGAGTTGCAGAAGCTGAACGGGAAGCCCGTGCCGGACTCGATCAAGAAGGCGGTGCTGGCGACGCGTCACGCGAATGTCTTCCACGGCTGCAAGGACGAGTTGCTGGCAAGTCCCTACAAATTCCAACAGCACGGCCAGACCGGACTGTGGGTGAGCGAGCTGTATCCGAAAGTCGCCGAACATGTGGACGAACTGTGTTTCATCCACTCGCTGCAAGCGGAGTCGAACAATCACGCGCCCGCGAGTTACCAGCTTCACACCGGCGACATCCGTCCCGGCAAGGCCAGCCTCGGTTCGTGGGTCACGTACGGTCTCGGCACGCAGAACCAGGACTTGCCCGGCTACGTGATGCTGTTCGACGCGGGGCCGCTCGGTGGCGCGGCGAATTACGCGAACGGATTTCTCCCCGCCGCGTTTCAGCCCACGCGCTTGCGCGATCAGGGAACGCCGGTGCTCGACTTGTTGCCGCCGGAGGAATTCGCGCCGGGCCAGCGCGCGTCGCTCGATTTGATCCGGCAGTTGAACCTCAAGCATCGCGAGTCCCGCGCGGGGATGACGGAACTGGATGCGCGCATTGCCAGCTACGAACTGTCGTATCGAATGCAATCCGCCGCGCTCGAAGTCGGCAATTTTGAAAAAGAATCCGCGAGCCTGCGCGCCAGCTACGGCTTCGAGCACAAGGATAAGCGCACGCAGAGCTTCGCGCGAAAGTGTTTGCTCGCGCGCCGCCTCGTCGAGCGCGGCGTGCGCTTCGTGCAAGTCTATGACATGCCGGACAAGGACGGCTGGGACGCGCACGCCAAGCTCACCGACAATCACACGCCGCGCGCGCGCTGGACGGACGAGCCAGTCGCCGCGTTGCTGACCGACTTGAAGCAGCGCGGCCTGCTCGACGAGACGCTGGTCATCTGGGCCAGCGAGTTTGGCCGCACGCCCATGATGCAGGGCGAGAACGGCCGCCAGCACAATGCTGCCGGGTTCACGGTCTGGATGGCGGGCGGTGGCGTGAAGCCCGGCGTCCGCATCGGCGCGACCGACGACATCGGCCTGATGGCGGTGCAGGACGCGCACCCGTTCAAGGATTTGCACGCCACAATTCTCCGCGCGCTGGGCCTGGACAATGAGGAGCTAGGCTTCGAGGTCAGCGGCCGCACCGAGCGGCTCACCGGCGTGGCGAACACGGCGAAGATCATTCCGGGCGTGCTGGGGTGAGCAGCTCCCGGCGGGAGATGAAATTTCTCAGCCCGTCACCAGCGTCCCGACTTCCTCGCCGAGCACCACGCGCTTGAGGTTGTGCGGCTTGAAGAGGTCGAACACGATGATCGGCATCTTGTTGTCCATGCACAGGCTGAAGGCGGTGGAGTCCATGACCTTGAGCTGCTTTTGCAACGCGTCGAGATACGTGATGCGCTGGAAGCGCACGGCCTTGGGATTCTTCTTCGGGTCGCTGTCGTAGATGCCGTCCACTTTCGTGGCTTTCAAAATTACTTCCGCGCCCATCTCGTTCGCGCGCAGGGCGGCGGCGGTGTCGGTGGAGAAATACGGATTGCCCGTGCCGGCGGCGAAGATGACGACGCGGCCCTTCTCCAAATGCCGCACCGCGCGGCGGCGGATGAACGGCTCGGCAATCTGCGTCATGGTGATGGCGCTCTGCACGCGCGTGGCCACACCCTGCCGCTCCAGCGCATCCTGCAAGGCGAGCGCGTTGATGACCGTCGCCAGCATGCCCATGTAATCCGCCGTGGCGCGCTCGATGCCCTTGGCGCTGCCCGCCACGCCGCGAAAGATGTTCCCGCCGCCGATAACGATGACCATCTCGATGCCGAGGCTGCGGACCTCGCCAATTTGTTCTGCCATGTCGGCGACCCGCGCACCAGCATTACGCAGATGCTCAACAAGCTGCGGAATAATCAACGCATCCAGGCTGCCACCCAACGCGCCGCCCGC
>JANNGC010000609.1:0-2922 GCA_031380445.1 Pedosphaera sp. | reverse complement strand
CCCCCCGCCCCCCGACACCCTCGCCCCCCCGTTTCCCAAACGGCCGCGTAAACCTAAAACCACACCCCGCGCCTTTTGTTAACGGGCCACTCCGCACGCCGCGCTCGTCAGCCTCCGTCACGGCGCGCAACTTTGCCTGCGCGGCAAAGCCAGCGCCCTCGTCACCGCACCGGTCAACAAGGAAGCCATCATCAACGCCGGCGAGAAAAACTTCGTCGGTCAGACCGAGTTGCTCTCCGAAATGGCCGGCACAGATCGCACCGCCATGATGCTGCTCGGCTGCGATGATCGAAACCGCTGGCTGCGCGTCGCGCTGGCCACCATTCACGTCCCCATTCGCGAAGTCGCCGCGCGTTTGCGGCAGGAGAAAATTGAACTCGCCATCGAACTTGCCGCGCAAGCCTGCCGCGATCTCGGCCTGCCGCGCGCGCGTGTCGCCGTCTGCGGATTAAATCCCCACGCGGGCGAAGGCGGCAAAATTGGCGACGAGGAAATCACGACCATCGCGCCCGCCGTCGAGGCGATGCGGCAGCGCGGTTGCGACGTTCACGGCCCGTTCGCCGCTGACACGCTGTTCCACCAGGTCTTTCGCGGCGACTACGACGCCGTGGTCGCGATGTATCACGATCAAGGACTGGTCCCGTTGAAAATGATCGGCTTCGACACCGGCGTGAACTGGACGCTCGGCCTCCCCTTCATCCGCACCTCGCCCGACCACGGCACCGCCTACGACATCGCGGGAAAAGGCATCGCCAATCCTTCGAGCATGATCGCCGCCATCCGGCTGGCGAAACAACTGGCGAAGAACCGGCCACGCGGGGCGTCCAAAACAGTATGAAATTTTTTCCCGCGCTCGCAATGTGCCTCACACTCTTGGCGGGCGAGCGGTTACAGGCTGCTGGCGTGAAAGATTATCTTACGAAGCCCGACGCCTGGTTTCACGCCACTGAGTCCACCCGCGTGACGGAGAACGTCCTCTCGTGGCAGGCGGACGCAGGCGGATGGCCGAAGAACACCGACACCACGAAACCCTTCACCGGCGAGCGCACGAAACTGCAAGGCACCTTCGACAACGGCGCGACCACGGATGAGTTGCGCTTCCTCGCGAGCATCATCGGAGCGCCGAACTCCAGTTCGGCGCGTTCCTGCTCGAATGCCTTCACCCGCGGACTCGCCCACATCCTCGCCGCGCAATACACCAACGGTGGCTGGCCCCAATACTCGCCGCCGCCCGCGAACAAGTATCACCGCCACATTACGTTCAACGACAACTCGATGGCGCGGCTGATGATTTTCCTGCGCGAGGTGGCAACGGAGAAACGCTACGAGTTCGTCCCGCGCGAACAGCGGGCCGCCGCGCAACGCGCCTTTGATCTCGGCGCGGACTGCATTCTCCGCTGCCAGATCAAAGTGAACGGCAAGCCGACCGCCTGGGGTGCACAGCATGACGAGATTGATTTCACCCCGCGCCCGGCCCGCACGTTTGAACTCGCCTCCCTCAGCGGCTCCGAGTCCGTGGGGATCACGCGCCTGCTGATGAGCATCGAGAATCCTGCGCCGGAAATCGTGCGCGCCATGGATGCCGCCGTGGCGTGGATGGAGTCCGCGAAAATTTCCGGCATTGAAGTGGTGGAAGCGAAAGACGCGGACGGACGCAAAGACAAAGTCGTGAAGAACCACCCCGCCGCGAAACCAATGTGGGCGCGCTTCTACAAAATTGAAACGGGCCAACCGATTTTCGCCGGTCGCGACGGCGTGAAAAAACAGTCCCTCGCCGAGATCGAGATCGAGCGCCGCACCGGCTACTCGTGGCTCGGCTACTGGCCGGAGACGCTGTTGGAGAAAGATTACCCGAAATGGAAAGCAAAACTCGCCGCACGTTCCAAATAGCCGCCGCGCTGATCGCGCTGCTCACGACCAACCTCCGCGCGGCGGACGAGATCGTTCCAATCGGCTCCGCCAGCTACACCACACGCCTGCCGGCGGGCGCGAAGTTGCCGCCGCCCGTGCGGCATCGCGGCGCAGGCTTGCGCGGCAAAGTTCCCTCGAACGACTGGTGGAGTTCGTTGCTCTGGAGCAGCAACACCTTCGCGCACTTCCCACATCCGCTCGCGGTGCAGGTCGAAAGCAGTGGCCTGCGCGTGGCGTATCCGGGCGCGAACCTCACGGCGAACAAGGCGGCGATCTTCGGCTCCATGCCGGGCGGCACGAATGACTTCATCCTCGGCCACTCGGCGCAGGCGAAGTTCCCGACGTTCACGGTGGAGGACGCGAGCGACTGGTTTGTCACGGTGCAGTTCGCCGAAGGAGCGAAGGCGCTGCGCGTTTCCTACGGTCACGGCTCGCCGTTTGTTTTCGCCACGACAGAAGGCGGCGCGGCGCGGCTGACCTTGGCCAAGGCTCCGAAAATCTGGAGCGGCGACGCGAACTCGCCAACGCTCGGCGTGAGCATCAACGGGCGGCACTACGGCCTGTTTGCGCCCGCGGGTGCGAAGTGGAATGGAGTTGGCGGCAACGTGCTGTCCGTGGAGAGCGCGAAGAATTATTTCAGCGTGGCCACGCTGCCGGACGCGAAACCTGAGACGCTGGCGCTGTTCCAAAAGCACGCGCACGCGCACGTCACCGGCACGCGCGTCGAGTGGAGCTACGACGAAAAGACGGCAACCGTCACCACGCAACACAAGTTCACCACCCAACTCCACGAGGGCACGGATGCAGGAACGCTCTTCGCGCTCTATCCGCACCAGTGGCGTAACACCGCGCACCCGCTGCTGCCGCTCAGTTACGGCTCGGTGCGCGGCGCGATGAGGCTCGGCGCAGGCGGCGAATTCACGACCACCATGAAGTTTCCCGGCGTGCTGCCTGCGTTGCCGAAAGTGGCAGGGATGGAGAGCGCGTTGTTCGACACGCTGTTGAAAAATG
>JANNGC010000602.1:0-2879 GCA_031380445.1 Pedosphaera sp. | reverse complement strand
CGGTGAACACCGTGGAGCGCGCCCTCAACGCGGTGGTGGACGGTCGCGTGGGCCAGGCGGGCGAAACGCTGCCCGCCCTCGGCACTGCCGCGCAGAACGCCGCGTCCGCCGCCAGCCGCGCCGCCGCTCCAACGCTGAAACGGCTTGGCGAGATTCGTCTGCAGCTCGGCCAGCTTCGCGACGAGATTGCCACGCTCAAGCTGGGCAAACTTCCCGGCGGCAACTCGCGTCTGCTCGACGCGCTTAACAACAGCCTGCTCACACGCGGCCCGGAACTGCCCGCGCAGCCGTTGTGCAAGTTGTGCGAGGTCATTGATGAGCGTTGGCGTCCGGCCATCGAGACCGCTTTCACGCGCAAGTTCGCCATCGTCGTATCGCCGGAGCACTACGAGCAGGCGGAGAAGACCTACCACGGTTTGAAAGCGGCAGAACTCGGTGGCGAGTCAGGCCGTGAATCGCTGATCAATCCGGTCAAGGCACTCAACCTCCGCAAGCCCGTCCGCCCCGGTTCGCTCGCGGAGAAGTTGCATACGAGCCATCCGGTCGCGGCGGCTCTCGTCAGCCACTTGTTTGGCGACCTGATGTGTGTCGAGCGGCGCGAAGCGTTGCGCGACCACGACTACGCCATCCTGCCCGACGGCTTCATGACGCGCGGCGCGTTCGTGGAGCGCCCACGCTTCTACGACGGCAATCCCTTCGTCGGCCAACGCGGTCTGGAGCAACAGCGCGCGTGGAAGGAAAAGCAGCGCGATGAATTGGAGGCCGAGGAGAGCAAGCTGGCCCCGGTCGAACGCGCCGTGAAAGACCTGAACGAAGGCTGGCGCGAACATTTCGACATCGCGCCAAGCCTCTACCAAGACCTCGCGCGGGCGCAGGAGTTGCCGAGGTTGAAGGCGGAGTTGGACGAAAACATCGCCAAGCTCAAGACCATTGACCGGGCGAAGTTCGATGAGCTGGCGCGCGAACAATCGAAGCTGGAAACGAATCTGAAGGCGATGGGGGACGAACGCCGGGCGCTCGACCGCAGCGAGAAGCGCACGAAGCTCCGGGACTTGGAAACGCAAGTCGATCAAGCCCGCGCTAACGTAAAGAAGCTGGCGGATGCGTTCGACCGAGTCCGCAACGAGACCGACATCTCGCCGTGGTTGCAGCAACTGGAGGAAGCTCGGACCAAAATGCTTGCGCATCTCCCTGCGAAAGAAGTGGCGGCGAACCGCTTCAACGATCAGTTCCACGATTGCACAGAAAAGGCCGCCACCGCATGGGGAGATTTGAAGGGTGAACGTCGGGAACTCGCCCTCGCCTACCCCAAGTTCGACGACCTGCCCATCGAAGCCGAAACGAACGAGGCGCACGACAAGCCCCTCGCCAAGCTGGGCGATTACATCCCGGAATACAAAGCCAAGTCGGAACGCGAACGGCAGAACTGGGAGCATCTTTTCCGCACGCAGATTTTGGAGAAGCTCCACAGCGCGCTCATGGATGTGCGGGACCGGATTGCCATTCTCACCCACGAACTAAAAAAGCGCCCTATCGGGACGAACACCTACGAACTGAGGCTCCGTCGCAACCCCGATTACCAGCTCTACCATGAGTTGCTCGAAGCCAGCGCGCTGGCCCGTGGTGACGACCTGTTCTTCGCCTCTGCCGACGAGCGGTTCCGCGATGCCATCGCGCACTTCCTCAAGACCCTGACCGAAACTCCGCACGGGGCCGAGGCCGCGCGCCTGCTCGACTACCGGCACTATTACGAATACGACATGGAAGTCGTGGAGGCGGACGGGCGCAAGACGAGCGTGGACCGGCACTCCGGCAAGTTCAGCGGCGGCGAGAACCAGTCGCCCTACTTCATCGCCATCCTGGCCAGCTACCTGCGCGCCTATCGGCGCTACAGCACTTCGCGCAAGCAGGAGCCGTCGCTGGGACTGGTGCCGATTGACGAGGCGTTCTCTAAACTCAGCGGCGAACGCATCAAGGACTGCATCACCGCGCTCAAGGCGTTTGATTTGCAAGGCGTGTTCTCGATGAGCACGGGCAACATCCCCTACGCTTTCGAGCACTGCGACTGGCTGGTGGTGGTGTCCAAAGAGGAACGCCGCCTCGGCAACCGGACGGAGATTCGCAACATCCCGGTGAGCCTCGCGCGTAATTCCGAGGACGCGCGCCGGCTGTTGAACGAGTAAGCCATGATCATTCCTTCGCCGGTACTCTCGGCTCTGGCAGACCATTACGAAAACAAGTGGGCGGGCCGGACTGGAGAGGCCATCCGCGACGTGTTGACGGATGGCGAGGAATTGCTGCGCGCGGCGGGTTCCGCCGAAGGAGAACGGCGGGCCGTTGCCGAGCAACAGCTTGCGGAAGCGCAACGAACCGGAATTCTCACCATCGAGCCACTGCACAAACGCGACCGCAAATCGTTTGGGCAAATCCGTTTTTCACCCGTTAACGAAGCCCGGCTTTACGAGCGGCTAGGTCGAAGCTCGCCCACGCAACTCCGCGGCGCGCTGGCGAGGCAGTTCACCGCGGCCGCGTCGTCCGAAGTTCCCGACCGCTGGCGCGACCACTGGAGGAACTGGTGCGAGCGAATGCGAACGGCGGCGTTGAACGGCGGTTCGACCCCATCATTTGACCGCCATTCCAGCGAGGAGAACGCAAAGTTGCTCACGCTTTTGCCCAAGCTGCTGGCGTGGGAGGGCGAGTCGCTGGTGCGCTTCGTGAGCTGTGTGCTCACTGGGAAATCCAAGACCCTCGAATCTCTCGCGGCGAAAGAGAAGGATGGCGCGTTTCGCGGCAAGCTGCGCGGCACACTGGGCCGCCTCTTGGAAGAAATCACCGGCGGCGAGATTCGCGCGCTTGATGATCTCGGCATCTTGCCGAAC
>JANNGC010000592.1:0-4858 GCA_031380445.1 Pedosphaera sp. | reverse complement strand
GCCCATGCCCCAATAGGCGGCGTTGATGATGAGACGGCGCAGGCCGGCGGACTGGAGATCGTGCGCGCTGCCCATGGTGGAGTGAAAGACGCGGGCACTCTTGCCGTCGCTGGTCTGCCAGTGCTTCAACCAGGCGACGGGCAAAGGCTCCAGTTTTGGATTCGGCGCATCGTCGTGCTTCCGGCCCATAAGCGGCTGACCCCAGACCAACGCGGTGCAATTGGTCGGCAGGCTCGTGCCTTCTTTGTAGGTCCGGTAGACGTCGGACTTCCCCCAAATATCGCTCACCCCGATCAGGATGGGATGATCCTTCTGCTCCGGGACGATCGTGCCGCGCGTGGAGTCGGACTGCCAGCGTCCGTGATGGCCCATGAACGCTCCGCCGAGCACATCCTCACCCCAGCGAACTTGCTTGCCGTTGATCTTGTAAGGCAGCGCGGCGTGGAAGCCGTGGTTGCCGGTGCGGATGGAAATGATGGGCTTGCCGGAATCGAGATACTTCACGATCAACTCCCGCTCCGGCATCGGCAGTGTGAGCAGTCGGGGAAAGAAAATGACGAGGTCGGCCGAGGCGAGTTGCTCCAGACCGGGAATGTGATGCTCTTTCAGCGGCTGACCTTTCTCGGGGTAAACCGGCATTGTCGGATCGACTTCGCCCTTGTCGTTGACGGCGAAGAGCACGGTGCAGTCGAAGCCGTGATGCGTGCTGAGAATCTTCGCCATCATGGGCATGGACTGTTCGCTGCGATATTCCTGGTCGGCCGCGATGATCACGATGCGCTTGCCTTTCCCCGGTCCATCGCCGCCGGCGTAGGTCAGCCATGGCGGGCCGTCTGCGGCGTGGGCCAGAACGCCGGAGACAATGAGGGCGATGAAGCAGAGAACGTGGCGGAGAAGTTTGTGCATGATCTTAAGGTTGCCGTGAGAATTTAATAAGGTGTTGGTCGCTCAACGGCTGCCTATTTCCAAGCATTCAATTCGCCGTTCACGACTGGCGCGGCTCTTGCCGGGTCTGCTCAATCCCCGTCCGTTGATTCGAAGCAGCCTCAAGGAGCTAGAGAAGTCGCAAGGCGACTATTTTCCGTCCGTGGAGTGGAGGATACCACGCACGTCGAGATGTTGCGCGGCGGACGTGGCGTGGGCGGGGCCGAGGACGAACAGCGCCGTGGCCAGCGCATCCGCCGTGGCGGAGGAAGGCGCGATGATGCTGACGCTGGCGAGGCCGTTCTCCACCGGCCAGCCGGTGCGTGGATCGAGGATGTGCCCGAACTTCCTTCCCGCCACTTCATGGACGTTTCGGTAATTGCCGGAGGTGGACAACGCCTGATCTTTCAATTCAACCGCGCGCAGGATTTCGCCGGCACGTGTGGCGTCCTCGATGCCGACGCGCCACGCGCCGCCATCGGCCGCGTGTCCGCGAGCGAGAAACTCCCCGCCGATTTGCGCGAGGTGATTCGTGATCCCTTTTCGCGCGAGGAGTTCGGACAAGGCGTCCACGGCGTAGCCCTTGGCGATGCCGGAGAGATCAATGGCGAGGCGCGGGTCGGCTTTGCGCAGGGCGGGCGGCGCGGCGCGGACGAAGAGCTTCTCCGAGCCGGTGAGCGCGAGTGCGGCGGAGATTTCGTTCGACGCTGGCACACGATTCGAGCGCGCCCGGCCAAAGCCCCACAGTTCCACCAGCGGGGCGACGGTGATGTCGAACGCGCCGGCGGTGGCGTGATGCAGTCGCAGCGCTTCCGTCACGACCGATGCGGTGTCGCTCGAGACGGGGAACCAGTTCGTCGTGGCGGCGCGGTTGAAGCGGGATACTTCGGAGTCCGCGCGGTAGGTGGACATCGTGGCTTCCAACTCGTCGAGGCGTGACTGGAGGGCGGTGCGCAGTTCGCGAGAGTCCAGCTTGGCGACTGGCGCTGGCGCAATTTTCACCGACCAGGTGGTGCCCATCGTCTCGCCGAGGAGAGCTGCGGGAGCAGCGGCGGACGCGTGCGACGTGGCGATCCATGCGACGAGACCGACGCATAATGCTCCCGGATTAAATGGCCGGACCATAGATGAACTGGTGGATGACAGCGTGCTGCCAGGACATCACGAGGGCGAGGAGCACGAGCAGCAACGCGGTGACATCGCGTTTGGAGAAGCGGTCGCTCACGCCGTGGCTGCGCCCGAACTCCAGCAGCGCGCCGGTCGGGCAGCCGTATTTGCAGTAAGCCTTGGGGACGAAGGCCGCCGCGATAAGTCCCGCCACCGCCACCGCGATCGTGGCCACTCCCGCAGTGCGAAAGATGTAGGCATCGAAAGGCTCGAGGCCGGCGAGTTCAAAATCGAGCGGCAGCATGATCACGATGAGCACGAACGCGAGCAGCAGTCCGGGCAGCCAGCGCAATCCGCGGTCGAGTGAGGCCGGGAGTTGCACGCGCCAGCGCCGCGGCACGAGGCGTCCGATGATTTCCTGCGCGGCGCCATGCGGACAAATCTGGTGGCAATACACCGGACGCTTCGCGATCCAGGGAACGACCAGCGCCGCGCCCGCGAGCAGTGCAAGGCCCGGGGCCATGCGCCAGCCGATGCCGGACTTCGCCCAGCCGGCGAAGAGCGATTGCGCGAGGAGATCGCCATTCACGAAGCCGACGTAGCCGATGACAATCCATTGAAACCACTGCCGCCAGCGGTGGCGTCCCTCGCGCTTGGTGAACGTGAGCCAAAGCCCGGCCGCGAGCACGCACGAGAGTCCGGCGTCCCGCGCGCTGAAGCGCATGGGCGGCGGCTGCAATCCGCTTTGCGCGGCGCGGAACCGCTGCACGATGCCCTCCGCGACCGCCATGCTCGTCATGGTCGCGCCGGACACGCCTTCGACGCCGGCCTTTTTCAAGTTCATGCCGGCGACCTGTTCCCACGTCATCCCGTTCCAGGTTTTGCGGAAGAAGCGATCGTCATTCACGTCGGCGACGTGCTGGCGGGTGTCCTCCGAGCCGCGAATGCGAAAACCAAACACGCGCCCCTCGCGATCCAGGGCGACGAGCGCATCGGAGATGCCGCAGTAGCCGATGATGTGGCCGGCCTCCGGCAGCGTGCGCACGAGATAGCCGAGTGCGTCGCCGTTGGTCCCGAGGACGTGCAACCCGCCACGCGCGCCGACGTCGAGCCTCACTGCGGCGGCGTTGGTGAACCACCGTTGCGCCTCGGCCAGCGCCACCGGCTTGTCGCCTTCGATGCGGAGCCGCGCATGATGCACGCGCACGATCCAGACGATGGCGCAGAGGATCGCGAGCCGGTAGAGCTGGAGAATGGCGACGCGGCTCATGGCGCGCGGTCAGAACTGCGGCACCAACTGCACCGCGTCCGCGTGAACATTCCCATCCGCCGCCTGGCCGCCGATGGTGATGGCGGCAGCCTTGCCTGGCTCGAAGCGGAAGGTGCCGAGCGAGATGAAATTCTGGGCGAGCGGCGGCTTGGTGCGCTGGTTGATGGCCGCCTCCTTCGAGCCAGCGGCGCTCTCGATCAGGACGCGCGTGTTGGTGGCGCGATTGACGTGCGGGCTGTAGCTCACGCGCACTTCGTAATCACCGGCCTTCTCGATGGTGAATTCATAGCGCGCGGCCCCGGTGTCGTTCGCGCCTCGGTAGCGGTAGCCGTTCGCGACGTAGGGTTGGAGCTCGGGATTGGCGCCGGTGGTCCATTTGCCGGTGAGTTTGGCCTGCGCGTCGTCGAGGACAAGACCCGCCAGTGTCTTCACGCTGAGGCCCGCGGGAAGAGATTCGGCTTTGGTGGCGACCGGCGGCAGCGGCGTGTAATTCGCCGGCAGCTTCGGCTCGTCCTGCACCGAGTCACGGCGCGCGACACCGGGCAGGCGCAGGAGCGTTTGCAGTTCGGGCAGGTAACGGTCGTAGATGTCGCGCGGGGTGGCCTGGTGCCGGATGCACAGGCTGGCCGCTTTGCCGACGACTTCGCCAATCATGCCGCCGGTCTTCATCACGCGCACCGTGCCGAGCGCCTCGTGGGTGACGCTGACGCAGCGGCCGACCATGAAAAGATTCTCGATGTTGGTGGAGTAGAACGTGCGGTAGGGCACGGGATAGCCGTGCTGCCGGTCCACCGCCTTGTCGAACACGGCCTTCGAGATGAAGGGGTCTTCGCCAAACTTTTTGGCGAACTGTTCCTTCGGGTAATGCAGATCAATGTCCCACGTCGTCGGCACGCAGCCATCGGGGAACGGCTTCTTCTCTGCGATGTCTTCCCGCGTGAGCACCACGTCCCCGAGCAACTGGCGCGACTCGCGCGTGCCGCCGATGTAGGCGACCCACGTCAGCCGGGCGTTCGGATGCTCCTTCGCGCCGTCCTTGTTCTTCATGGTGTGGAAGGCGCCGAAGACGGCGCGGAGATTCCAATCGCGCATCGACTCCAGATCGCGCAACGGATGTTTGTTGAAACCGCTTTCCCAGAACCATTCGCCGAGACCGCGCTTCGGATACGGGAAGTCATCCATCGTCATGTCCAGCGCCCACGGCACGTTGGGAAACTTCTGCGGCTGGTCCGCTTCTTCCCAGCGCCACATGTTGCTCATGCCGAGATGGCCTTCCTCCTTCGTCGTGTGCTTGGCCCCCGCGAGCGCACCGATGGTGCCGTGGCCGGTGGCGTCGCAGAAAAGCTTGCCGGCAAAGCGCGTGACTTCGCCCGTTTCCGTGTTGAAGACCACCACGGCGAGAATGCGTTTCTTGTCTTCGCTCAACTCGACTGAGAAAGCGTGCGTGTTGAGGAAGAGGGAGATGTTTTTCTCCGCGCGGACGAGCGCCTCCTTTTTTGCGTCACCGAATTCCTCGAACGTTCCCGGCGACGCCTTGGCCTTGTCCATGAACTCCTC
>JANNGC010000552.1:0-10714 GCA_031380445.1 Pedosphaera sp. | reverse complement strand
AGGGCCGCCGTTGTCGCTGAAAAAGAAAATCAACGTGCGCTCGCGCTGTCCGGTAGCGGCGAGCGCGGCGGTCACGGCGCCGATGGCGTCGTCCATCAGGCTAACTTGCGCGAGGTAACGCCGGCGTTGTGGATTCTGGATGTGCGCGAATTTTCCAGCCGCTCAGCGGTTGGCTCGTGCGGCGTGTGCGGCGCGTTGAACGGCAGGTAGAGCATCCAAGGCTTGTCTTTGTTGCGGCGGACAAAACCCGCGGCCTCGTCGCCGAGCGCGGTGGTGAGATGCGGCGGCACGTTGCTGATGTTCACGCCGCTGCGGATGAGCGGGAGCGTGTATTGCCGTCCGTTGGTCGGCCAGCCGGTGAAGCGATGCCCGCCGCCGATGAAGCCGAAGGATTCATCGAAGCCCCGCGCCCACGGCACGTAGACCGGAGCGGAACCGAGGTGCCACTTGCCAATCCAGCCCGTGCGGTAGCCTGCTTCTTTGAGAAATTGCGGCAGAAGTTTTTCGGTCAACGGCAGTCCTTCCTTGTCGTCGAGCGGGTCATAGACGGGATTGTTCTCGTGCCCGAACCGCGACTGATGCCGCCCGGTGAGCAGCCCCGCGCGCGACGGCGAGCAGACAGGAAACGTGACGTATCCGCTCGTGCAGCGGACGCCGGACCTCGCCAGCGCGTCGAGGTGCGGCGTGACGGCCTGCTTGCTGCCGTGGAATCCGACATCGGCATAACCCTGGTCGTCGCTGACGATGATGAGGATGTTCGGTTTTTCCGCCGCGAGGGTTTGGCTGCAAAAGAACGCAAGGAGCGCAAAGAGGGTGAGGATAAGTTTCATGGCTGTTCGATGACGAAGGCGGGCCGGGAGAGGACGCCCTTGGAAAGTGCGCCGTAGTGGTCGGAGCGCCAGAAGTCCTTGAGGTCGGTGGCGGTGATGAGCTGGAGGCCGGGCGTAGCGACGGCGGGATTGCAGAGGATGTAGAGGTTCTCCGCCGCGAGGTAGCCGCAGACGCTGAGCGTGTGGCCGGCGCTGCCGCCGGGGTATTGCGGGCCGATGTATTTGAAGTCCACGACCACAGGACGCCCGGCATCGAGTTCGCGCTTCAGCATGGCGGTGGCTTCGTCGAAGCCCGCGTCGTCCGGCGTGAAGGTGACGAGTTTCCAGCGCTGGCCGATTTTTTTCGCGGCCTCGAGCAGGTGGCCCCAGTCGGTGCCGGTGCCGAGGGGCGACGGGCAAAGGCGCTTGAAATCCCAACCGCCGAGTTTCGCGCCCTGGAAGCGGGCGAAGGTGGCACAGGCGGTGGAACCGCAGTTGTTGTAGCCCTGATGAATGTGCGGCATCTGCACGAAGGCGAACTTGCCCGGCTCGCTCTTCCGTTGGCGGAATTCGATGAGCTTCAGCAGGTCGGCTCCCTGCTGCGCGGAGGCGTTGCCGGACGGTTGCGCGGGATGCCCGGTGGCACCGGTGGGTTGGAGTTTCGCGGCCTTGGTCCAGTTGGCTTTCGCCGCGTCGAGTTCGCCGGCTTGGAACTGCATTTCCCCCAGCACCACGAGGCCCGATGGATCATTCAGCTCCGCCGCGCGCTCCGCCAGCCGTCGCGCTTCCGCCGCATCGGGCGCGACGCCTTCGCCGGAAAGCAACGCCATCGCCGCCGTCGAAGCCGCGCGTCCGTGGCCGCGCGCCGCTGCTTTCTTCCACCAGTCGAGCGCCTTGGGGATGTCCTGCTCCGTGCCCTGCGCGCCGAAGTAGCACTGGCCGAGATTGAAAGCCGCCGCCGCCGATTTCCCCGCCGCCGCCTTGAAATAGCCAAAGGCAATCACCGCATTTCCCTTGATGGCGCTGCCGCGCAGATAGGCGTGGCCGACGAAATCCATCGCATCCGCATTCCCCGCATCCGCCGCGCGATGCGCCCTCTGCATGGCCGCAGCCTCATCTTTCGCGACGCCCTTGCCGTCGCGGAAGCGAATGGCCAGATCCAACTGGGCTTTGACATCGCCGTTGCCGGCACGGCTGCGGAGGGATTCCAACTCGGTCTGGTCGGCGGCGGACGAAACGGAAAGGC
Source organism: Pedosphaera sp. (assembly GCA_031380445.1). Classification (GTDB taxonomy): domain Bacteria; phylum Verrucomicrobiota; class Verrucomicrobiia; order Limisphaerales; family SIBH01; genus JANNGC01. The sequence continues at coordinate 8,659 of JANNGC010000552.1, read as the reverse complement.
TCACGAGCCATGCGGCCACGATGCCGGTGAGAAGTCTGCGCGACGATGGAGGAATCGTCAGCACGGTGCGGTTCATTTGGATTGCTTGGTTCATTTCGTTTTGCCCAACAGATCCGCCATGGCCCAGCCGAGGCGGAGTCCGGTTTCCATGTAGGTCTCGGCGTTGCGGTTGTAGTGGTGGCCCTGGTTCTTCGGCGAAACATCCACCTCGCGCCACAGGTCGCGCGAATCCACGGCCTGCACGTTGCCTGCGAATTCGGGATGCTTCTTCCCGTCGGCGATGGCGAGCTGGGCCTCGGCGATTTGCAGCCCGAAGCTCGCGCGCCCGGGGTTCCCGCAGCCGGTGGCCAGAACGAACTTCGCGTTCGGCGCGTTGTAATCTTTGCGCAGCGTCGGGATAAGCCGCGCGAGGTTTTGCTCGTAGCGCGCAGCATGGACGGCGTTCTGATCCTTGTGGCCCTGCCAAAAAACAAAGCCGGCGATTTCGTAACCCTGTCCTTTGTAGTCGGGATAAATTTTCGCGAGGTCGGCGAGCGCAGCTTTCGCGTTGGCCATGTCGTCGTCGTATTGCTTGCCCGCATACCACTCGATGGGCTTGCCCGTTTTCTGGTCGAGCCACGGCGGCGGCTCGGTGGCAAGACCCTTGGCTTTGTCCATCACCCATGAGTCAGGCTTATCCTTGTAGCCGGCGAAGACCTTCGTGACTTTCTGCCCGCCGCGCTCGGTGACTTCCGCCTCGTAACGCTCGCTGCCCGGCGGCAACAAGTCCCAACCGAGGCTGCGGTTGCCGATGCAGCTTTTCAAAATGAGCACCGGCTCATCGAGCAACTGGCCCAGCACAAACCCAAAGCCTAGCTCCGGCCCGATGGCGTTGCCGTTGGAAGTCGCCGTCAACGCGCCGCCCTTTTTCACCCGCGCATCGTAGTAATAAACATCCTTCCGCACCGTCCACTGGCCGGCGTCATCGAGGAGAAACGGATACCTCTTCTCCGTCTTTGTGAGCTTGGTGAGCGTGCCCGGTTTGTCCTCCGGCAAAATGTCGCCCATGCCCACCATGTTCGACTGACCCATCAGGATGAAGACTTTCACCTTCTTCGTCTGGTCGGCGGCTTTACCGTCGGGGCGCGTGAGCTGTGGTTTCGGATCTGCGGCGGATGCGGTGATGAGGGTGGCGGCCAAGACGGCGAAGCCCAGACTGAAAACCATGCGACGCGCGAAGCGCCTGTCCAGGGCGGACAACCGGCTTGTGGCCAAGGGCCGAAGGGTGATTTGCATCCCTTGAATCTATCGTGTCGCCTCAGCCACCGTCTTGGATTAAAATCCCGCTCCGAAGTGAAAACACGCACAACCAAGCACTCCACCACGACGGTGCCAAAAGCCCCGTCCCCGGTGGACGCCTCGTTGCTGGAAAAACTTTTCGATCAAGCGCCGGATGTCGCCTTCTTCATCAAGGACGCCGCCGGCCGCTACCTCGCGGTCAACGCTTCGCTCGTCGAACGGCACGGGCTGCGTCACAAATCGCAGGTGCTCGGCCAGCGGCCCTGCGACATCTGCCCCGGAGATTACGGCCGCATCCCGTCTGCGCAAGATGCCGCCGTGTTGCGCACCGGACGCCCGCTCCTCGACCATCTGGAACTGCACTGGTACGCGCCGCATAAACCGGGCTGGTGCCTCACCACCAAACTGCCGATGCGCGACGCCAGCGGCGCCGTCATCGGCCTCATCGGCATCTCGCGCGATGTGCGCGCGCCCATCGAGACCCGCGACATTCCCGTGGAGTTCGCCGCCGCGCTCGATCACTTTGAGAACAACATGGCGGATTCAGTGACGCCCTCGGCGCTCGCGCGGCGCGCGCGACTGACCCCGTCGCGCTTCGCGCGTTTGATGAAACGCTTCTTCGGACTGACGCCCAGCCAGTTCATCGCCAAGACCCGCATCGCCGCCGCCTCGCGCCTGCTGCGTGAGACGGATCAATCCGTGGCCGACATCGCGCTGGCCTGCGGCTTCTACGACCACAGCGCCTTCACGCGCACCTTTCGCGCCATGACCGGCGTGACCCCGACGCAGTTTCGCACGGGATGAATCGGGGGCGCGTGGCGGAACTGCTCGCGCTGCGAGCAGTCGGGCCGCGCCGAGCGGCCCGCCGGATGGCCCAACGCTGGCCGGACATTGCACACCCCGCAGGCCGCCCGCTCTGCGCGGTCTAGTTTTGTCGCAGCGCGACCAAACCCACCACGCCGCGTTTAAGCCTCCGCCGGAAAAGTTCGATGAAGTGAGCGTCATTGAACTTGCGACCCCGCAACGAAATGTCCGCCAGTGCGACGTTGAATGGCGTCAGCGCGGACAGCCACAGGCCCGCTCCCACGAGCCGACCCGGCTCCGATCTGCGCGCGTCCGACCGCTCCCTCACGCCACCCACGGAAGAACTTTTTGACGATCTGCTCGCGCTCACCGCGCAACTCACCGGCGCTCCGCTGATCGTGCTCGTGGTCGAGGGCCGGGCGCGCTGCTGGCTCGCGGAGGCGGGCGCGCTCGCGGAAGACTTGTGGCGCGAAATTCGTTTCTGCGCCGAAGTCGTGAACGCGAGCGACGGGCTGGCGGTGATCAAGGACACGGCGGCGAACAAATACTTTCAGGCGCACCCGTTCGTGCGCAGCGAGCCGAGGGTGCGCTTCTTCGCGGGCACGCCGCTGGTCACGGACGACGGGCGCGCGCTCGGGCATTTGTGCGCGCTCGGTTACGCGCCGCAGAATTTCTACACCGAGCAGCGCGCGGCGCTGGCGCGCATGGCGCGGCTGGCGGTGCAGCAGATTGAGGCTGCACGAAAATCTTCCGCCACCGTTTCGGTGAACGAGCAACGGCTGCAAACGCTGGTCGAAAATTCGCCCGCCGGCTTCGTGCTGGTGGACATCATGGGCCGCGCGCGCTACGCGAATTCCGCCACCGCGCAGCTCATGGGCTACGATCTGTCCGAAATCATCGGCCTCGACATGTTCACGCTCATCCACCCGGACGACGTGAAACATCCGCTCGAACAGTTCGCGGAAATTATCTGCACGCCGCTGGCGAAGACGGCCTCCGAGTTCCGCGTCCGGCACAAGGACGGCTCGTGGAAGTGGATGGAGGCGCGCGCGCAAAACTTTCTCGAAGACCCCGCAATGCAGGCGGTGACGTGTCATCTCTGGGACATCAGCGCGCGCAAGGAGACCGAGGCGGCCTTGCGCCTGAGCGAGTCGCGGTTCCGCCGCATCATGGACTCGAACATGGTCGGCATCTTTTTCTGGCATCGCAACGGGCGCATCACGGAGGCGAACGACCGCTTTCTGGAAATGATCGGCCACACGCGCGCCGACCTGGCCGGCGAGGGCATCAACTGGGTGACGATGACGCCGGCGGAGTTTCGTCCGCTGGATGACCACGCCATCGAGCAGCTTCAGGCGACCGGCGTTTGTACGCCGTTCGAGAAGGAGTATTTCCGCAAGGACGGTTCGCGCCAGCCCATCCTGCTCGGCGCGGCCATGCTGGACGACCAACCGCAGCACGGCGTGTGTTTCATCATTGATGTGCAGGACCGCAAGCGCATGGAGCAGGATCTCCTGCGCGAGCGGAACCTGTTGCGCACGCTCATCGATCACATTCCCGATTACATCTACGTGAAGGACGCGCAGTCGCGCTACCTCGTGAACAACCGGGCCAATATCACGTTGATGGGCCTGAACAGCCCGGACGACGCGCTGGGGAAAACGGCGCTCGAATTGTTCCCGCCGGAAATCGCCGAGCGTTACCACGAGGACGACCGCACCCTCTTTCGCCTGGGCCAGTCGATGGTGGATCGCGAAGAACCCATCGTGGATCGAAACGGCGACAAGCGCTGGCTGCAAACGACCAAGGTGCCACTGCGTGATCCCGCCGGCCAGGTGAACGGCCTCGTCGGCATCAGCCGCGACATCACCGAGCGGCTGGCGCTCGAAGGCAAGCTGCGCCGCGCGCAAAAGATGGAGTGCGTCGGACGGCTCGCCGGCGGCGTGGCGCATGACTTCAACAACATCCTGACCATCATCCAGGGCCATGCCTCGCTGCTCATGGGCGAGGTGCTCACGCCGTCGCAACACGACGCGGCGGAGGAAATCACCGTGGCCGCCGACCGCGCGGCGAACCTGACGCGGCAGTTGCTCGCCTTCAGCCGGCGCAACGTGATCCAGCCGAGGAATCTCGACCTGAACGACACGTTGAACGCGATGGCAAAGATTCTCCAGCGCGTGCTCGGCGAGGACGTCGCGCTGGAAGTGCGTTACGCGGCGAACTTGCCGCCAGTCTTCGCCGACCCCGGAATGTTCGAGCAGGTCGTCGTGAATCTCGCGGTGAATTCCCGCGACGCCATGCCGAAGGGCGGGCGGCTCGACATCGCGCTGCGCGCCGTGGCGCTCACGCGCGCGCAAGCGGAGCAGATGCCCGACGCGCGGCCCGGCACCTTCGTCGCCCTCACCGTGCGCGACAGCGGCACCGGCATCGCGCCCGAGCATCTGGAGCATTTGTTCGAGCCGTTCTTCACCACGAAGGATGTGGGGCAAGGCAGCGGCCTCGGTCTCGCCACGGTTTATGGAATTGTGCAGCAGCACCACGGCTGGATCGCCGTCGAGAGCGAAGTGGGACGTGGAACGAAGTTTGAAATATATTTGCCCGCGTCCGAGAAACCCTTTGCTCCCACGGCCGCGCCGGCGAAGACCATCCTGGGCGGCGCGGAGAGAATTCTGCTCGTCGAGGACGAGGAACCGCTGCGCGAACTCGTCCATTGCGTCCTCGAAAGCTATGGCTACCACGTCACCGACGCGCCGAGCGGCCTGCGCGCGCTCGACGTGTGGAAGGAGCACGGGCAGCATTTCGATCTGCTGCTCACCGACATCGTGATGCCCGACGGCGTGACCGGCCGCGACCTCGCGGACATTTTGAAACAGCAGAAGCCCGAACTGCGCGTGCTCTTCAGCAGCGGCTACAGCTCGGACATCATCGGCAAAGATTTCGTGCTCTCCGACGGTGTGAACTTTTTGCAGAAGCCCTACAACCCACAGACCTTGGCCGAGACCGTGCGGTATTGTTTGGATCGTTGACCGCAGCCTCCGCCCGTTCACTCCCCGCCGGCGACGGTCATCACTTTTCTTTTCCACGTCCGGCCATTAGCCTCGCGGGCGTGTCACCCGTTGCTCGCGAAATCACCAGAGATTTTCTCGCGGACTTGCGCCGTGTCGTCGGCGCGGACGGCGTCATCGCGCGCGCGGACGAGCTGCTCGTGTATGAATGCGACGCGTTCACGATGGAGAAGAATCTTCCCGACGCCGTCGTGCTGCCCCGCACCACGGAGGAGGTCGTGGCCGTGGTGAAACTCTGCGCGCGCGAAAAAATTCCCATCATCCCCCGAGGTGCCGGCACGAGCCTGAGCGGCGGCGTGCTGCCCGTGGAAGGCGGCGTGATGATCGCGCTCACGCGGATGAACAAGGTGTTGTCAGTCGATTACGAGAATCGTCGCGCGCTGGTCGAGGCCGGGTGCGTGAACGCGTGGATTACCAACGCGGTGAAGGCGCGCGGACTTTATTACGCGCCCGATCCTTCCAGCCAGTCCGCCTGCACCATCGGCGGGAACGTGGCGACCAATTCCGGCGGCCCGCACACTTTGAAATACGGCGTCACGACGAATCATGTTCTCGGTCTCGAACTGGTGTTGCCCGATGGCGAAATCGTGTGGCTCGGCACCACGCCCGACGGCGGCGAAGACCTGGACGGGTATGATTTGCGCGGCGTGGTCATCGGCAGCGAGGGAATGTTCGGCGTGGTGACGCGCGTGCTGGTGCGGCTCGTGCGCGCACCGCAGGCCTTCAAGACCATGCTCGGTGTCTTCGAGAGCGTGGACGACGCGAGCCAGACGGTGAGCGACATCATCGCGGCGGGCATCGTGCCGGGCGCGATGGAGATGATGGACCAGCTCATCACACGCGCGGTGGAGGCGGCGTATCAATTTGGTTTCCCCCTGGACGCAGGCGCGGTGCTCATCGTGGAACTGGATGGACTGGCGGCGGGATTGGATCAGCAGGCGGCGCGCGTGATGGAGATCTGCCGCGCCAATCGCGCCCGCGAAGTGCGACTGGCGCAGACGGACGAAGAGCGCGCATTGCTCTGGAAATGTCGCAAGCGCGCGTTCGGCGCCATTGGGCGGCTCAGTCCAAATTACCTCACTGAAGATGGCGTCGTGCCACGCTCGAAGCTGCCGGAGGTGATGCGCTTCGTGGCCGCGACGAGCGCGAAGTATCAATTGCGCATCGCGAATGTTTTCCACGCGGGCGACGGGAACATTCATCCCCTCGTGCTCTACGATGAGCGTGATCCGGATCAGGTGACTCGCGCGCTGGCGGCGGGCCACGCGATTCTGGAGATGTGCCTCGACCTCGGCGGCAGCGTGAGCGGCGAGCACGGCATCGGCGTGCAGAAGATGGATTTCATGGCCAAGCAGTTCACCGCCGACGACCTCGACGCGATGAAGGCGCTGCGAAAAGTTTTTGATCCGGAGCAGCGTTGCAACCCGCACAAGATGTTCCCCGGCTCGAAACGGTGCGGTGATTTTCAAATGCGCAAGCAGGCAGCCGCGTGAACCCGGGCATGGCGATGAATTTCTCACCCACCAACTTGCAGTCCCGAAACCGCGTGCTCGAACTCACGCCCGCCGACATGACCGTGACGGTCGAGAGCGGCCTGACGCTCGGCGCGCTGCAAACCGAACTCGCGCAGCATCGTCAGTGGCTGCCCATTGATCCGCCGAACGCGGGCGCGCTGACCATCCATGATTTGCTCGCGCGGGATTTGAGCGGGCCGCGGCGTTTTGGCTACGGCACCATTCGCGAGCATCTCATCGGGATGAAAGTCGCGCTGGCGGACGGGCGCGTGATCAAGTCGGGCGGCAAGGTGGTGAAGAATGTCGCGGGCTACGACTTGGCGAAGCTCTTCATCGGCGCGCGCGGGAGTCTCGGAACAATCGTCGAGGCGACGTTCAAGCTGCGTCCCTTGCCGACGGTGGAGAAGATTGTTAGCCGACAGGCTGCGTCACTGGCTGAGCTGAGGGATACATTGCACGCGGTGCTGAGTTCGGAACTGACGCCGGTGATCCTCGACGCGCATAGGAGCGCGGACAGCCATGTCCGCGCGAACACGAACGAACACGCGGACTCGGCGGTCCGCGCTCCGATTGGAATCATCGTCGGCTTCGCCGGCACGCACGAAGAAGTCGAATGGCAGCTCGCGCTTGCGGCGAAGCTTGGATTTCAGCACGCGGCGACGCTCGATCACGAAACCGCTTTTTGGAGTGACGCAACACCGGCACATCGCCGCTCGGTTCTGCCATCGCGCCTCACTGAGGCGATTTCAGAAATCGGCGACCGCGCCTTCGTCGCCCGCGCGGGCAATGGAATATTTTTTTATCACGGCGAACCCGTGGGCGCGAAGGCTCCCCTGCCCTCCGAATTGATGCGCCGGGTCAAAACCGCTTACGACCCGAAGAAACTTTTGCCGGAGTTTTCATCGTGAGCGCCGTTGCCACCAACCAGTTTCTCGACGAGAAGAAATCTCTCGCCTGCGTGCATTGCGGGCTGTGCCTGTCGTCGTGCCCGACCTATCTCGAAACGGGCAACGAGAACGATTCGCCGCGTGGACGCATCTATCTGATGCGTGCCCTCCAGTCGGGGCGCGCGCCGTTGAGCGACGACGCGGTGCGGCACATCGACCTCTGCCTCGGCTGCCGCGCCTGCGAGGTCGCGTGCCCGAGCGGCGTGCAGTACGGCGAACTGCTGGAAGGCACGCGCGAGCATATCGAGCAGCATCACCGGCGCTCTGTCGGGCAAACTTTCTTGCGCCGCTTCGCCATCGAGAAAATTTTCCCGTTCCCCGGGCGGATGAAACTGGCGCTCGCGCCGGTGCGCGTGATTCGCGCGCTGGGCCTGGAGCGCTGGCTGCCGAAGTTCGCGCGCGAGGCACTGGCGTTGGTGCCGCCGAACGGACGCGCGGGAACGTGGGCGGAATTTGTCCCCGGAGCGCCGGTCTCCGGATCAAACCAACATGCCGTGTCGGAGACCGGCGCTCCGAAGCGCGTCGGGTTCATTCGCGGCTGTGTGATGAACGTCCTCTTCGGCGAGACGAATGAAGCCAGCGTGCAATTGCTCACCACCGCCGGCTGCGATGTGGTGACGCCGCGCGCGCAAGGTTGCTGCGGCGCGCTCTACGCCCACGGCGGCAATCTCGACGAGGCCCGCGCCTGCGCCCGCCGAAATATCGCCGCCTTCGAGCCGCAAGACCTCGACGCCATTATCATCAACGCGGCAGGTTGCGGCTCGACGTTGAAGGAATACGGGCATCTGCTCGCGCATGATCCCGCCTACGCCGAAAAAGCCGCGCATGTATCCGCTGTGATGAAAGACATCAGTGAAGTCATCGCCGCTGAACAAAACAAGGTGGTCGAATTGCTTAAGACCTCAATCCTCGATCCTCAATCCTCAAAACTCGCCTTCCACCCTCCCTGTTCCCTCCAGCACAGCCTCAAACTGAAAGGCAAAGTTGAAATGCTGCTGACCGACCTCGGCTTCGAACTCACACCCGTGACGGATGCCCATCTATGCTGCGG
>JANNGC010000459.1:0-2184 GCA_031380445.1 Pedosphaera sp. | reverse complement strand
CGGCGCGCAGGCCGTGATGCACTTCGCGGCGAACGCGCTCGTCGGCGAGTCCATGACCAACCCGGGCAAATACTTTTCCAACAACGTCGGCAATGGTGTGAAGCTGCTCGATGCGTGCGTGGCGGCGGGCGTGAAGAAATTCGTCTTCAGTTCCACCTGCGCGACCTACGGCCCGCCTGACCGCGTGCCCATGACGGAAGATTTGCCGCAACGCCCGATCAATCCCTACGGCGAGTCGAAGCTGATGTTTGAAAAAATTCTCCAGTGGTATCAGCAGTTGCACGGGCTGGAGTTTGTCGCGCTGCGCTACTTCAACGCCGCCGGGGCGGGCGCGCAGTTTGGCGAGCATCACCGCATTGAGACGCACCTAATCCCGAACGTGCTCAAGGTCGCGCTCGGCCAGGCCAGCCAGTGCGAGATTTACGGCACCGACTACGCCACGCCCGACGGCACCTGCATCCGCGACTACATCCACATCGTGGACCTCGCGCAGGCGCACATGCTCGCGCTCGCCGCCGGTCGCCAGGGATTTTTCAATCTCGGCAATGGCGACGGCTATTCCGTGCGGCAGGTCATCGAGACGTGCGAAAAAATCAGCGGTAAAAATATTCCCGCCGTGGAAAAACCGCGCCGCCCCGGCGACCCACCGAAGCTCGTGGCCTCTGCCGACAAGGCGAAGCGGGAACTGGGGTGGAATCCAAAATTTCCGAAGCTGGAGGACATCATCGCCTCCGCGTGGCGGTGGCATCGGAAGAATCCGAATGGCTACGCGGATTGAAAGCCGTGCTCATGGAGCGCGGCCTTCAGGCCGCTTCAAGCCACGACAACCAGACCGATCTGGCAAGATCCAACGGCTCCGTCTTTGCGAACAATGAAGCGGCGTTAACGCCGCGCTCCCACCGTTTCACGGCCACTCGTAAACCGTCCGCGCGTCCAAGTCCTTCCATTTCGCGCCCTCACGCAGCTTGGGCGTGATGCGGCCCACGTATTCCAGCACGCGATGCGCGCCGTCCTTCTCCACGATGAAGAACAGCGGGTCCACAATCTGCCGGATGATCACGCTCGAGGGCTCCATGCGCACGCGCACGGCGGACTTCCCACGCCAGTCCACGTCGGATTCTTTCACGAGCTTGAAGCCCACGGTTTCCAATCGTGACGAGGCGATGAAGCGGAAGCTCACCGCCTCAACACGCGCCAACTCGTTCCAGTGCGTGAGGATGAACTGAGGAATCATGTCGCCGACCAGCGTGTCCGCGACGAAGGCTTCACTGTCAGTTTTCGTTTTGCCATCCGTCGTCCAGTCGAAGAGCAGCTTGCGCTTGGGGTCCTTCGTCACGCTGCTGCCACCCGTCGCGCCGGTTTGCTTTTCCTCCAGTTGAAACGAGAGCAGTTCGCCACGCTCGAAGACGAGGCTCTCCCGCGCCGCCACCGCGCCGTTGGGATAAAGAAAATCGCGCACGACATGGACGGTGGCGTTCGAGCGCACGGCGGTGCGGCGGAAGGTGAAGAGGATATTGTTCGTGCCGGAGCTGGTCTCGTAAATGGTGCCGGTGAGCAGCGGCGGTTCGTCGAGCGCGGCGCCCGGACTGCAAACCGCGCTCAGAACGCAGGCGAGCCAGATCGGCCATGGTGATAATTTCATGTCCAACTCATCGGGCAACCCGGTGCGGGAATTGAGCGAGGTGAACCGCTAATGCACGCTGATAGACGCTGATAAAATGGTGGAACGCGACATCGGCCCTCGGTTCCATCAGCGTTTATTAGCGTGCATTAGCGGTTAAAAAATGACCCGTGGCTCACGGCGGTGGACGGAGCGGTAGAGTTTCAGCGCGTTGGCCTGAACTTTTTTCCAGAAGCCACCTTCGCGCTCCAACACCGCGCGCCACGGTTGCCCGCGATATGCGGCCACGAAGCGCAGCAAATCGCGCTGCGTGATCCCGGCGTCGAGCGCGGAGAAGAGCAACCCGCCCAAGTCTTTTACCAGCCAGCGTTCCGGCACGGTGTCACGCCGTTGCACGCGGTGCAGATCAATCAACGTCAGTTCCACCGCGTCCGTCGGCGTCCACTGCGTCCAGTCGCGGTCGGGCGTGAGGAAGTGGCAGAGGTAAAAGTCGCGATGATTTAATCCCGCGCCGTGCATCACGCGCGCGGTGCGGGCCAGTTGTTGAATCAGTGCGCGTTTGA
>JANNGC010000480.1:0-14329 GCA_031380445.1 Pedosphaera sp. | reverse complement strand
GGGGCCGCGGCCCGCGCGATTGTGGGCGGGGGGGCCCCCCGCGGCCTTTAACCCCCCCCGCGGGTCGCCACGTGGGACGGCGCCCGGCGGGCGGCCGCCCCCACTACGGTGGACTTCCCCTGAACAGCCCCGCCCCGCCTTGCGTCGAACACGCCATGAAATTTATCACCCAGCTTTTTGTCCCCGCCTTGGCCGCGCTCGCCTTGCACGCTGCCGAGGGCGAACCGTTCCTCATCAAGAACGAAGCCGAGTTCCGCAAATGCGTCGCCGCAGACGCACGGGTGGAGAAGCTCGCGGGCGACATGGGTTTCACGGAAGGCCCGGCGTGGCATCCTGATGGATTCCTCGTCTTCAGTGACATCCCGAACAACGAGTTGAAGAAGTGGACGAAGGCGGGCGGGCTGACCACGTTCCGCAAGCCGAGCCAGAACGTGAACGGGAACACGATTGATTTGCAGGGCCGGCTCGTGAGCGCAGAGCACAGCGGGCGGCGCGTGTCGGTGACGGAGAAGGATGGCACGGTGAAAGCGGTCGTGACCGAGTTCGATGGAAAGAAGTTCAATTCGCCGAACGACGTGGTGGTGAAATCGGACGGCACGTTCTGGTTCACCGACCCGCCGTATGGTTTGCCCAAGGGCGAGACGAAGGAGCAGGAAGGCCATTACGTTTTCCGCCACGATCCGAAGTCGAAGAAGACGACCGTCGTGATCAAAGACAGCAACATGCCGAACGGCCTCGTGTTCTCGCCCGATGAAAAGAAGCTCTACGTCGCCGACTCCGGCACGCCGAAACACATCCGCGCCTTCGACGTGAACGCCGACGGCACGGTCGGCGAAGGAAAAGTTTTCTGCAAAATTGACAAGGGCGGCCCCGACGGCATCCGCTGCGACGCGGACGGGCGGGTGTGGTCCAGCGCAGGCGACGGCGTCCACATCTTCGCGCCGGACGGCTCGCTCATCGGAAAGATTCTCACGCCGGAAGGCCCGGCCAACCTGGGCTTCGGCGGCGCGGACGGCAAGACGCTCTTCATCACCGCGCGCAAGAGCCTGTATTCCATCCCGGTACTCGTGGGCGCGGCGAAGAGGCCGTGAGGCGGGGATAAACGCGCAAAAACTGGCTTCGACTTCAACCATGCCGCTGCGGCAAAACTGATTGCCGTCCGAACGAAGACCCGCAAAAGTTCCTCGCGCCCGATGAACACCACCAACAAAGGAGGATCGCATGGCCCCGCTCAATGATGTCGAACGCTTGCTCGCCCGCAATGACTTCGGTCCGCAGCATCACCCGCAGTTTTTCCGGCTCCTGCGCAAATCCGAACTCTGCTTCCTCATCCCCTACCACCCCGAGATGCAGGGCGACATGCAGCTCGGGAACGGCGATGCGCTGCCCCCGTTCGTCATCTGGCAGAGTCCGACCGACGGCAAACGCATTCCCATTTTTTCCTCCGTCGAGCGCGCCGAGGAGGCCTGCAAGAAAACCGGCGCGCGCGACAACCAGTATTCCCTCTGCGAAATGCTCGGCCAGCATCTCTTTGATCTGCTGCGCATGACGGAGGAAGGCGTGGTGCTGAACCCGGCCTGCTCCATGCACGCCATGTTCTTCGACACGAACGCGATGAAGAAACTCGCCGACGGTTCCATCCTCGCGCCCGAGCCGGAGGAGGCCAAGCAAGGCACGGTCATGATTGTGGAGCCGGCCGATTACCCCACGGATTTCCTCCAGCCGATCTTCCGCTTCCTGCGCGAGCGCCCGGAAATGGAGGCGGCCTGGCTCTTTCGCGAGCAGACGCCGCCCGGCGCGCGCACCAGCTACGTCTTCGTGCTCAAGATTCGCGGCGACGCGAAATCGGTCGAGAACGACTTCAAGGTCGTGGCCACCGGCGCTTGCCCGAAGGATGTGGACTACGGCGTGTGCCTGCTCGACGGAAAGAATCCGCAACTGGAGCAGATCACTTCCACGCGCACGCCCTTTTACGCCGCGCCGGGTTACAAGGCTCCGAAGCCGTTGGACGGTGAACAAGACCAAGCGTGAAGGGCTGTAGCGTGTCAGTATTGCCTGCCCAAACCATCACCCCCGGCGAGTCAAATTCCTTTGCACAGGATTGACGCTCGCAAACTGGAACCGCTCCAACAACAGCAACTCTGGAAGACTTGGTCGCAAAACAATGAGTGTCACCAACCAGAATCAACATTGGATTTCTCAGCACTTGTTGAAGCGATTCAAGACAGAGGGTGCGCCATTCCAGTGCTACCAAGTCGAAACTGGTAAGTGGGTGCCGAAAAGTCTCGAACGCGCCTGCGCGGCGCCCGGCTACAACCAATTGTTAGTCTCTGGAGAGGCGGACAACACTCTTGAGGCGGCATTCTCCAAGGTCGAATCCGGTTTGCGGAACACGTTCAAAGCACTTGAGGACGCCGTAAATCGGCCACTCACCGAATTGCCTCAGCCCGTTTATGAGAACATGTGTTGGTACTTTTCTTTCCTTAAAGGCATTGCTCCCTACTCAAAGCCCGGCGCTGTAGTGAGTTTTCTCATGCAGTTGAATATGGAGCTGGAGAACGGGAGCAGTTCGTTGCTACGTGATCTTGGTGTTCCCGAAGACATCGTTCGTGATCTCCGCCAGCAATGTGCAATGGGACGCAAAGTAATCATCGAGTCAGAAAACCTTCTCCAACTGCTTTATCGTTTTCAGTTCGCACGCAATTACCAGTGTGACTACAGCCAGTTTCTGAGCACGAAGTGGGTGGTTTTCAATTCACCACTCGAACTCCCAATGTCAGATATTGGGTTGGTGCCGATGCTTTTACAGGACCACAAGGCGAACCAGTATCTTTTGCCAATCGGCCCCAATCTTTTGCTCGAAGGTGTCTTCTTCCACGACCTCAGCAAAAATTCATCACGGCCCGTTGTACGAGGAATGAATCTCACACAAGATCAAGCTGAGTATCGCTTCGACTGCATTTGTGCGTCGGCCATCACAGAGATCGTCTGTGCGAAGCAGCTTCCAAACCTTTTTGAAGCTCGCACGCGTGCGGCAGTGAACGGAACAAGGTTCTGCAAAATCCCCGATCCGAAAGCCATAACCTCTTCGGGCCTTGCAGATGTGGGCGAGGGAGATTTTCTCATTCGGATCGTTTCAGTTGAAGAATACGTAAAGGTAGCTCACTCGCACATGTTGCCTTGGAAGTGATTGGCTATGCCAACGCCACTGCGACTGGCTTTCAGCACAGTCGCGCTCCATTCAATCGCACGACTGCCTCACGGCTGATCCGGAATCTCCACCTCGACCAGTTTGGCGAGCAGGATCAGCGATTCCTGCCAGCCCATGTAGCAGGCTTCGGCGGGGATCATCGCGGGGATACCTTCCTGCGTGACGTTCAGTTCGGTGCCGCAGAAAACTTTCTTCAAGGTGACGGTGGTGATCATTTCGCCGGGCAGACCGGGGCTTTCAAACTTGTCGGTGTAGCGCAGGAGTTCGTTCGGCGTGAGCGAGAGATACGTGCCGCCGAAGGCGCGGCTCGAACCGGTGCTGAAATTGGTGAAGGACATGCGGAAGGTGCCGCCAACCTTCCCGTCCAGGTGATGCACCTTGCAGGTGAATCCGTTCGGCGGCAGCCACTTGGCCAGCGCGTCGGCATCGAGGAAGGCGCGATAGACGCGCTCGGGCGTGGCGCGCAGCACGCGGTGGAGTCGGGCGGTGTTGGTGTCGTTGCTCATAATCGTTTTGCTTTCATCCTCCCGACGAACGGCGTGATGAGTTCGGGACAATTACCGGGAAAAATTCGCGCGGACAAGCGTGGCTTCCGCCGACAATTGTTAGTGGGGGGGGCGTCCCGCCTGCCTTCCGTCCTTTGGCCGTCCCGGCTTAAGAACCACCAGCCGGGACCGCCAGTAGACGAGCGGCAGTCGGGACGGCTGCCCCGCTACGGAGAGGGTTGAAAGTTGCAGGTTGAATGTTACAAGTTGGGCCACCCTGCAACTTTCAACCTGCAACCTTCAACCCATCCCCTGCCCCGCCAATTCACCAGTTGACGCCCCATTTCACCCGCCCGTAAAGTCGCCCATCGCCGGGCGGCATGAAGCAGTCAGGCGAATTTTTCTTATGCCCGAAGGATATTGCGTCAAATGCAAAGCCAAGAAGGAGATTTCTGAGGCCGTCGAAGAGACGATGAAGAACGGGCGCAAGGCGATTAAGGGCAAATGCCCCACCTGCGGCACCGTGATGTTCAAGATTCTCGGCGGCAAGGCCACGCCGCCCGCTGACCCGGCGGCTCCCGCGCCGACGGCCTGATTCATCGGAGGTAAATCTGTCGGTATGTCCCAGGAACTTGCCTACGTCATCGTCACGCCCTACTCGCTGCACAAGTCGCGCACGGGCGGCATCATCGCACGGCTCATCACGCGCACCGGCCTCGAACTGGTCGGCTGCCGGATGTTCGCGCCGAGCACCGAGCTCGTGCAGAAGTATTCCGAGGTCATCGTGTCGGCGGATGACCCGCAGGACCGCGAGATTCAGGAACTGATTCGCAGTTACATCCTCAAGAACCTCTCGCCCGACTCGAAGACGGGAAAGCGTCGGCGCGCGATGATGCTCCTCTTCCAAGGCGAGGACGCAGTGCGCAAGGTGCGCTCGGTAGTGGGCAACATCACGGCGGAGCGTTCGAGCGGGGAGACCATTCGCGGCACGTTTGGTGATCTGATTTTGGATGACCACGGCTCGGTGCGTTACTTCGAGCCGGCCGTGCTTGCGCCGCCAAATGTCGAAGAAGCGCAACTCAAGGCCAAGCTCTGGGCCGACTTCTCCGACACCGACGGCGGCGTGGTGGAAAACACCCTGTCCTACGCGCCCGGCGAAACGCCCCAGCGCACGCTGGTGCTGATCAAGCCGGACAACTTCCGCTTTCCCACCGGACGGCCCGGCAACGTCATTGATTTCTTCTCGCGCACGGGGCTTTACATCATCGCGATCAAACTGCACCGCATGAGCGTGGCCGAGGCGGTGGAGTTCTACGGGCCGGTCCGCGAAATTCTTCGCACCCGCCTGACGGACATCGTGGCCGCGCGCGCCAACGCCGCGCTGGAAAAAGATTTTGGCTTCAAGGTGCCGCCCGCCGTGCAGCAGAAGATTGGCGAGATTCTCGGACCGACGTTTGGCGACCATCAGTTCGAGAACATCGTGCGCTTCATGTCCGGCCGCGCGCCCAGCGAATGCCCGGCCGACAAGCTCAACGAACCAGGCAGCGAGCGCTGCATCGCCCTCATCTATGAAGGCCCGAACGCCGTGCAGAAAATCCGCGACGTGCTTGGCCCGACGGACCCGTCGAAGGCGCCGCCCGGGTCCATCCGCCGCGAGTTCGGCCAGACCGTGATGGTGAACGCCGCCCACGCCAGCGATTCCGAGGAGAACGCACGGCGCGAATTCGGCATCATCAAGGTCGGCGACAACAACTTCAAAAAAGTCGTCGAGTCGTTTTACGGGGAGTGAAAGATGGGGCCGCGCAGCAAAGCGGCCCTACCACGCCGGGCGCTGCGCGCCTGACGCTCCACACGGCCGCGCGACAGCGCAGCAAGTCCATTTTCCGGTAGGGCCGCGTTGCCGCGCGGCCCCATCTAAAATTCACCACCGGTGAGTCAGCACCTCACGAAAGTTTGACCCTCCCTGCCCTCGCCGCCTACTTTCCCCGCGTGGATCAAGGGACGGCCAACTCACCAGAACTTCCGCGGCGCGTCAGCGACTTGTGGCGCGCGCCGATGCCGCCGTCTTTTGCCCGCTTCGTCGGTCGCAAGATCATCCGCTTCCTGCTCACCGTGCATGGCCTGGTGGCCTTCGCGCTCATCATCGCGGGCGTGATGCTCCGCAAGTTCGGCGTCGCCTCACGCGTCATTCATCCGCTCATCCGCGCGCACCTCGCGCTCTCGGGACTGAAGCTGCTGCCGATGATTCTCTTCATCTCCCTTGCGCTCGGCCTCGTCGTCATTGGGCAAACCGTCTCGCTGCTCCAACGCGCAGGCGCGACGCAGTTTCTCGGCACGGCAATGATCGCCGTCGTCGTGCGCGAACTGGCTCCCCTGCTCACCGCGTTCATCGTCCTCTCACGCACGGGCACCGCGAACGTCATCGAACTCGGGACCGCCCGCGCGCTCGGCGAAGTCGAGGCGCTCGAAGCGCTGGGCATTGATCCCATCCACTACTTCGTCGTGCCGCGCGTCATCGGTATGGCGCTGGGGATTTTTTCGCTCACGGTTTATCTCATCATCGGCGCGCTGGGGAGCGGCTATCTCTGGGCGTTTTTGCAGGACGTGCCGTTGCGGCCTGGCGATTACCTCGCGCAACTGGCCAGCGCGTTGACGGTTCTGGACTTCATCATCCTAGCGCTCAAGACACTTTTCTTCGGTGCGACGATCGCAACCGTCACTTGCTATCACGGTCTCGCGCAGCCGCTGCGGCTCGAAGAAGTTTCCAGCGCCACGGTGCGCGCCGTTGGGCAAAGCATGGTGCTGTGCGTCATGCTCGACGTGGTGTTCATCGTGATCTATCTCGTGGCATGAGCGGCGAACCGATCATCGAGTTGCGCGACGTGGCCGTGCCGGCCCGCTGGGACGCCGAGACGATTTCTATCGAGGGCGTGAACTGGACCGTGCGCGAAGATGAGTTTTGGATCATGGCCGGGCCGCACGGTTCCGGCAAAAGCGATTTGATGTTCCTGCTCGCCGGACTCAACCGCCCGGCGCGCGGAGCGTACACTCTGCTCGGGCAGGACATGACGCAACACTTTGGCGATGAATTTCTCCCGTGCCGGAGGCGGGTGGGCCTGGTCTTCGATGACGCGCGCCTGTTCAATCACCTGACCATTGCCGAAAACGTGGCGCTACCTGCGCGTTACCATAACGACCTGGCTGCGGACGAAGCGGAATCTTGGGTGAACGCGCTGCTGCGGGCCACGGACATCGCGGAGTTCGCGAGCAACACGCCGGCGGCGGTGGCCCGCCCTTGGCGTGCTCGCGCGGCCCTGGCCCGCGCGCTGGCCTTGAAGCCCGAGGTCTTGTTGCTGGAAAATCCATTGCGCGGTCTCGACGCGCGCCATGCGGCATGGTGGATTGATTTCGTGAAGCAACTCTGGCGCGGACATGCTTTGATGCGAGGAGAAGCGATGACGGTGATTCTCTCCACGGATGAATTTCGCCCGTGGCATGAGGCCGGGGCGAAGTATGCCCAGGTGGACGCGCGAAAATTTGTCGTCATCGGCGACAGTACGCCGCAGGAAGAATGGCTTTCGCCGACCAGCGCGACAGAAGAAGGAAATTGAAATGGCCGCACAAGATTTGTCACCGCAGTTACGCACCCGGTTGAGCCGGCTGGAGAAACTCGTCGGCTGGTTCGTCACCATCGCCGCGCTGCTGCTGCTGGCGGGGCTGGCTTACTACTTGTGGGCGCTGGCCGAACGCAAAGGCTGGCGCAAAAACAAGGCGCCCTATCACACGTATCTGGAGAGCGCGGGCGGCATCAAGGAGGGCGACAAGGTAAAGCTGATGGGACGCGATGCGGGAGAGATCACCGTCATCAAACCGATGCCGCCCGACTACGGCGACAACATCTACGTCGAGTTCGTCGTGTTCGGCGACAACATCGGCTACATCTGGGATGACTCGGTGGTGAACGTGCGGTCGTCCGGGTTGTTCGGACGTTACCTGGAATTGTCTAAAGGCGGCACGCGCGTGACGAACAACGTGTTCGCGACGTATCGGGAAAAGGGCGGGAAGCTGAACGAAGTTTTTTCGAGAGACACCCAGTCGTTCACCAACTGGAGCCGCCACAGCAAGCCGTTCTGGCTGCAGGCCGTTGAACCACCGGAACTGGGCGCGCAACTCGACCAGACGGTGGCGATGCTCAAGGAGTCGCTCACGAACATCCTCCAACTCACGAACGCGCTGGCGCGAACATTGAACAACGCGGCAGAAGCGACGGACAACGCGAACCAGTTGCTACGCGACGCGCGGCCATTGGTGCGGAACATCACTACCATCACCGAGAATTTGAAAGACCCGCGCGGCGCGCTCGGCGAATGGCTGCTGCCCATTGCGATGAATTATCAAATCACCGCCCTGCTCACGAACGCCAACTCCACCGTGAGCAACGTGAACGGGACGGTGTTGAACGCGAACACTGCCGTGACAAATGTGAACACGAATTTGGTGGTGATGTTCGCCGAGATCACACAGATGCTCGAAAATCTTTCTGGCCTCACCGGCAACTTGAAGGCGCAGGTGGATCGCAACAACAACATCGTCAGCGAGGTCTCCAAACTCATCATCGACACCGACGACATGATGCAGGGCATGAAACGCCACTGGCTGCTGCGCTCGGCGTTCAAGGAGCCGGAGAAATCGCAGAAACCCGTGCGCGACAAAAGCGTGCGTCCGTGAATCGCGGACGTGGGAACATTCCTGTCCGCAGCAACGCCCGACAAAACGTGGCATCCAGACGCAGCCACAACAGCCGCCATTTAAGGCATACTGTGGGCAGAAATGTCCGCGCACCGGGGCCTATGCGCGCGGGTGCGCCTTGTCGTAAGCCTTCTTCAACCGCTCGGTGGAGACGTGCGTGTAGGCCTGCGTGGTCACCAGATGCGCGTGTCCGAGCAATTCCTGCACGCTGCGCAAGTCAGCCCCCGCATCCAGCAAGTGCGTGGCGTAGCTGTGCCGCAGCTTGTGCGGCGTGAGCGCCGGATCGAGGCCGGCGGCCGCGAGATATTTCTTGAGCCGCAATTGAATGACGCGCGGCGAGACCGCGGTGCGCCGCTCCGGCTTTGCGAGAAAGATTGGCTCCTCGCCCACGGGTGGATGCGGAAGAAAAGTCCAGTAGCTGCCGATGGCTTCGAGCGCGGGTGTCCCGACGGGAATCAGCCGCTCCTTCTTCCCCTTCCCCTGCACGCGCATCACCTGCTCCGGCGCGTCGAGGTCGCACACGCGCAGCGCGCTCAACTCGCTCACGCGCAGACCGCACGAATAGATCGTCTCTAGGATCGCCAGGTCGCGGTGATAGGCGGAGCGGTCAAAAACGCGCGACGAGCTTTTTTCGCGTCGGCCCATTTCCAGCAGCGGAGCTTCCAGCAGCGCCTCCATTTGTGCTCGGGTCAAAAACTTGGGCAGCCGTTGATCTGCCTTGGGCAGAAGCAATCCTTTGATCGGCGACGCCAGCACGGCTCCGTATCGCACGAGAAACTTGTAGAACGACCGCAACGCTGAGAAGCGGAGCTGAATGGCCGCACGACTCAGTTGCTTCCGGCCCAGCGCGCGAAGAAAAAAACGGAAGTCGTCGCGCTGCAATTCACGCCAGGCGGGCGGCGTCTCGTGTGCCTTCTCGTGCCAGGCCGCAAACTCATTCAGTGCTTGGCTGTAATTCCGAACAGTATAAATCGAAGCGCCGCGCTCGTCCTGGAGATGCCGCAAAAACGCATCGACCTGCGTCTCGGTGGATTTGGCCTGTCGCTCATCTGGCACGGCGCGGAGGCTAACGGAACCCGGCGGAAAGCCAAGCGACACGAACTGGTGACAGGGAAAAGGGCGAGACGAGCGGATGCTTTTTGGCCGCACCGTCAACACGAAGTTGGAAAGTCTCGCAACCCGCCGACCGGAAAGTCGGCGTTACATCGTGCCGGCATTCTAGCAGTAGGTTCAGGACATATCTGTGTCGTGTCGATGGGCAACACCACGGTGATTCGCACTGGATGCGCTCAAGACAAGTCCGCATTTACAGCGTGAATTGACACTTTTCAAAAGGCTGTGATACGTTCCGCCCCGTTGTCGCCGCCATGACGTCACATTTGAATCAACATGTCTTGGTACTCAACCGCCTCTGGCAGGCGGTGAACATTTGCACCGTTCGGCGTGCCTTGAGCCTACTGTTTGAAGGACACGCTCAAGTCGTGATGAACAGCGATGACGGTTCGTTCAACACGTTCAGCTTTTCGCAGTGGCGGGATTTCTCGGCCCAGCAACCGCACGACGAAAGCATTCTCACGATCTCGCTGAAAATTCGCGTGCCGCGCGTCATCCTACTGTCCCTGTTTGATCGCCTGCCCAAGAAGGAGGTCAAGTTCACGCGGCACAACATCTTCGAACGCGACCGGAACACCTGTCAGTATTGCGGGAAAAATTTTGAGCGCCGTGATTTGAACTTGGATCATGTGATTCCCAAAGACCGGGGCGGACCTACGACTTGGGAAAATATCGTCTGCTCGTGCATCGCTTGCAACACGAAGAAGGCCAACCATACTCCGTCCGAGGCAAGCTTGAGATTGATTCGCAAACCGAAGCGGCCGAAATGGCGGCCTTTCGTGCAAGTGAACCTAGGAACACACCATGATAGCTGGAAACACTTCCTAGACTTGGCCTACTGGAACGTGGAACTAGGTGAAGACGTGGCCTGAAAGGCTTAACGCTTGGCTGTACTCTCGCGGGCCATTTCGATCAACTCCCAGAATTTTGGATTTTCTTGTAAGGCTTCATCTTCCCCGGTAGGCAGGCTGGAGCGAAAAAGAAAGTCTTTGAGGGTATTCTTACTCAAAATACGGTGGACAAGAACACCTAATTCATGTCGCTCGAAGTAAATGCGATAATCTCCGAGCCGAAAGCGGTGCATGATGCGCCCTGTTCGCTCCAGTTTTCCAAATCGCTCTAACTCCGTGCTCATCACTTCATGAGGCAATCCTCGGAATTCACCCAAAATATCGAGTTGTAAGTCCTTGGGCATTCGAGACAACTCACTCGCGCTGGTGGGATTAAAGATGATTTGAAAAGGACGCATTAAAGGAAGCGGTTCGATTGAAAAAATGGTAGCGCGTACGGGAGTCGAACCCGTCTTTCAGCCTTGAGAGGGCCATGTCCTAGCCGATAGACGAACGCGCGGTCAACTTTGGAAAAAAAGAGCCGCTCCTTAAGGGTGCGGCTCATGAAAGAGACTTCAAATTACTTCTTGCGGCGGAACATCGCAATGGCACCAAGACCAAGCAATCCCAAAGCAATGCTTGAAGGTTCAGGAACACCAGTCAACGCAAAGCCAAGAACCGGTTGGTCACCATTGACTGCC
The DNA here is from genome assembly GCA_031380445.1 of Pedosphaera sp. GTDB lineage: Bacteria > Verrucomicrobiota > Verrucomicrobiia > Limisphaerales > SIBH01 > JANNGC01. The sequence goes on along the minus strand of JANNGC010000480.1, from coordinate 3,240 downwards.
GGAACGGTACCAAATAAACCACCGGCAGCAACAAGACCACCACCAGGGGTAGTAGTACCAAGGGTGGAAACACCACGAAGACCGGCTGATGCTGCTTCATAAGTGCTACCGAATGCGGTCTGCCAAGCGCGGATTTGGAACGTGATCCGAGTACCAGAAGCGAAGCCAGGCATCACAAAAGAGCCACCAGAGGGATTTCCATTAATTCGCCCAGCCACTGGACCGTTTGTCGTCGTGGCACCCACAAGAACAAGATCACCTTCAAGGGCACCTTGCGGACCTGCGTAAATACCAACAGTGTAGAGACCAACTCCGGTAATGTTACCAATCCCGGTCGGGGTGTTAGTTGTTAAAAGCAACGTGCCGCTGCCATTAGCAAAGTTTACAGTTCCCTGAGCGTATGCACCAACAGCAAAAGCAGCCAAGGCACAAGTTAAGAGTATTTTTTTCATGATAAGGTCGTTTTATTAATTGAAGTTTAGTTGGTTAGTTTACGCTGAAATTGCGGGCCCATGCAAAAGAGCCAGGATTCGGGTTACGAATCAAAAAACCTTCACCAACAGCCGGGGTTGGATCCACAGGGTTAAAACCTGAATCAGCCCAACCAGTGGCGTAACCAGGCTGAATACCAAGGTAGGTGAAAGTATCACCATATTGTTGAGTAACCGGATTCCAAACTGTGTATTCGCAATCAGTAACAGCAGGAAAACCAATGGTGCTCAAGCCGGCAGACTGCGGAACAATCGAAGAATAAAAACCATAGTTAGGAAGAATAGTCGAGGTCAAAGCCCCCTGCGGAACATCACCCACGAACGTCAAGGTGAAATTTGCACCAGATACGTTTTGAATGAAAAACCCCTCACCCGGATTAAGTGTCGTCGTGGAAGTGCCGAAACCACTATCAAGCCAACCAACACCATCAAAAAAAGTGTCCGAACCAGCAAACTGCTGAGCGCCATTATTCCACTTGAAAGCAACAGTATCACCAGGAGCAGAAGGGATTACCGTGTTAATGTTATTATTCGTCCCATTGAGAGGATTAGAAATAAGATTGTAATTGGGAACGATGGTTTTGTTGACGTAACCAACCGCATTCACCGAGTAGACGGACTGGGCGGAAACCCCAGCAACGCCAACCAAGCCGAGCGCAGCGGTAAGAAGAAGTGCTTTTGTTCTCATAATTTGTTGTTATTTATTCTGTGTGTGTCCGCACCGTCTCAAACTGCAAGTAGGGTGTCAAAACTTTTTTCAGTTTTTTTTTGAACGTTTTTTGGTTCGAGACGAGGTGGCCTTGCCTCGATTTGGTGGACTGGTGATGGGTGAGTGCATTGAGAGATGGGGTTTTAGTTGAGTTATTTTTCGAAGTCCACAGGGATTGAAAGCCGAGAGCGCTGTGGGCCGCTCCCGGTTGTAATTAAATTGGTCCAGTCGAAGACGGCCGCGCGGGCGGCGGCCCGCGTGACGAAGCGGACTCGATGGATCAGTTCGCGCTTCAAACTGCTCCAGAAGCTTTCCATGGCCGCGTTGTCATAGCAGTTGCCATTGAGGCTCATGCTCGGCTGCGCTCCGACTCCGGCCAGGAGTTGCCGGTACCTGCCTGAAGCCAATGGAAACGGCAAGCACACGAACGGGCACAGCAACGGCAACGGCAGCGACAAGTGGAACTGCTCCGACAAACAGCGCGATCTCATCATCAAGATTGTGGACGAGCACAAGCTGGACAAGAACGACATCGAGAAGCTGACGTTCTGCTCTTCGGCGACGGCGACGAAGTAGCGCAGGTGTCGCAGTTCCATGATGCCGAACCGAGCCAGCCGCGTCCGCAGGTCGCGCCGGTAGAGATGGCTCAGTCCCTCGGAATCTTTGACCTTCACAAACTCGTCTACGACTTGCTGAACGGTGACGGTGGATACCGGCTTTGCGTGGAGGTTCCGGGTTGTTTCAACCGCCTCACGCAGCGTGCAGGCACCGTTCAACCTATTCTTGGCCTCGACGAATTCAGCGATGGCCATGTCCAGCGGCAGTCCGGTCGGGCGGAGAAGGTCGAGGGCGCGTTCGTAGATAAACCTGTCCTTCCCGCGCAGCATGAGGAAGGGCTGCGTGGCGTCGTCCAGTTGCCTGACGATGACATTGGCGTGCTTTCGAGCCGCGTCATGTTCGTGAAACGACTCACGTTTCCACTGCCCATCTGAATCACGATACGTGACCTCGTAACGGTAGCTGTGGCGATGCTTGCCCCGGTAAATTTGCCATCCGCCCTTTGTGCTCGATGACCTCCGGGAAGGCGGCTGTGGAGTCGGGATTCTGGTTGTTCATATCCCCTCCAAGAACGTGATTCGTTTCGAGCCGAAGGCCCGGTTTTCCCTGCAACCTTCGCCCACGGGAAGGTGTATACAATTTAGGTGTCCAGACAGGGGGTGGACAAAGCCACAAAACACGCGGTCAGCGTGGTTTTTAGTGAAGTTGGAACCGGCGGAACAGAAGTGGAGCGGGTGAAGGGAATCGAACCCTCGTTTCTATTCCCAGCGCACAAGTAGCAATTTATCAACGATTACAGGTTTCTGAAACATCGTTGACACGGGTGGACGTTCCCACTAATGTTCCCACCAGTTCGGTTGAATTAACCCTGAAACGCTTATGGCATCACTCACCCGCAAGGATCGCTCCCCCTACTGGTTCGCCTGCTTCACAAAAGCGGACGGAACGCGCACCAAAATCTCAACGAAGCAAACAGACAAGCGCAAAGCCCTCACGATTGCTCTGCAATGGGAAACCACGGCGCAAAGGGCCGCTGGTGGCAGACTGACTGAGGCACAAGCACGCAAGGTCATTTCGGAGATCGTCGAGAATACGACTGGCGAGCCGTTGAAATTCTATACGGCCGCAGATTGGTTCCGGGAATGGCTCGCGGGCAAAGAGCAAACGAAGGCCGAAGGGACGCACGAGCGGTATCGCCATGTCCTCGATGAGTTCACGGAACATCTCGGGAGGAAAGCGGATTTGAACCTCGCGCAATTGACCGTGACAGACTTGCGGAGCTTCCGCGATGGGATGCGGAAGACTGGCAAGGCACCGAAGACGTGCAACCTGGCAGTGAAGACAATCAGCACGGCACTTAACGCGGCGCGGCGGCAGGGATTCATCCCGCAGAATCCCGCAGAAGCCGAGGCCCAGCTCGCTGCGTTGCTGAGGCGCGCGGCGATGGAACGGCTCTCGGTCTCCGTCGCGGGCTCGACGAGC
>JANNGC010000463.1:0-3835 GCA_031380445.1 Pedosphaera sp. | reverse complement strand
GAGAGCTTCGGCAACGACTGCATCGCCAGCGGAACGTTGCGGCGCGCTTCATCCTCGACGATGAGGTAGGCCGTGTAGGGAGTTACGATGCCGTATTTGCGCGCCAGGTCGGTCACTTCATCGCGCAGTTCGCCATTCTCGCCGTGCAGCCGGATTTCATCGAGCAAATAACCCACGCGCCGCGCGGCCCAGAGGCGGGGGATAAATTCCTGATCCTCGGCTGCCCGCGGGAAGTTCACTTCATAGGTGAACTTGCGTGGCACGCCGTTGACCGTGCCTTCCAGGATGATCGCGGAATCGCCCCGGCCAGAGTAACGGCCCACCAACACGAGCTGGTCGCCACGGAATAAATCCGGCAAGGGGGCGGGATAAAGCTTCGTCACCCGCACGTCACCGGTAAATTTGAGCGTCGGGTTTGCCAGCACCGGGTCTTTGATCTTGGCGAAGAACGTCGAGACTTTTACTTCCAGGTCTTCCTCCGGCAACACGTATTGGCTGAAAGCGCGCGTCTCTTCAGTGATCCTGTCGAGCAGATGCGTGTTCACGTCCGTGCCGAGGCCAAAGCAGAAGATGCGCGTCAGCCCCGTCTTGGACTTGGTGGCTCCGGTGAGAATCTGATTCTCATCAATCGTGCCCACGGTCGGACGGCCATCGGTGAGGAAGACCACGACGTACGGCCGCGTGCCATTCTCCGGGCGCAGCGCCACGGCCTTCTTCAACGCGTCGTCAATCGCCGTGCCGCCAATCGGCTTCAACGTCTCGATGAACTTCTGCGCCGTGGCACGGTTCTCCTTCGTGGCCTCGCGCAAGTTGTTGAACAGCGGTTCGACCTCCGTGGCGAAGCGCAGCAACTCGAAATGATCACCGTCGTTCAGATTCTCCACGCAAAAGGCCAGCGCCTTCTTGGCCTGCTGAAGCTTCGCGCCCGCCATCGACCCGGACGTGTCGAGCACGAAGACCACGTCCTTCGGCATCACTTTCGCGTTCTTCGTCTCCACGCCGGGCGACGCGAGCAGCAGGAAGTAGCCGTCCTCGCCCGCCGGTTTGTAGGTCAGCAGGTTCACGCCGAGATCCGCGTCGTCCTGCGTGTAGAAAACCTGGAAGTCACCGTCGGGCCGCACGTCGTTCGCCTCGAAGCCGAGCGTGGCCTTGTGCGCGCCGTCGCGCTTCACCTCGACCTTGTGCGTGGGCGAGTAGATCGATTTGAGCGCGCGCTTGCTTTCGAGGTCGAGCTTTACGCTCACGCTGCGCAACGGCTTGGCGGTGAATTTCTCCGTGTTCAACGGCAGCGTGTAGCTGACCAGCCCCGCGTCCGACTTGAGCAACTGCGAGTAGCTGATCGTAATCTTTTTCCGCTCGTGCGGCTCGATGGGAAAGATGCGGACCTTGAACAGCGCCTGCCCGGCATACTCCATGAGCGCCGGGTCGCGCTGCCGCCGCACGATGTCCTCGTAAATCGCGCGCGCCTTGTCCGCGTTCAGTAACTCGGCTTCGACCGGTTTGCCGTTGATGTTCATGGTGAACTTGTCGAGCTGCGCACCCTTTGGCACGGGAAAGAGAAACGTGCCTTCGAGCCGGCGCGGGTTGGGGTTGTAAAATTCCTGCTCCACTTTGGTGGTGGCGAACTGGTCTTTGATCTTCACATCGGCCTTGGTGTAGGAAACTTCGAGGGGCGCAAACGCCGGCGGACGCGGCACCACAATGATGCGCCGCTCAATCACCGGCGGCGTCGGATGCACCATGACAGGTGAACCTTCCCAAAATTTTTCATCGCCCACGATGATGAGCCCCGCGCCGGAAAGCCGGCTGACCGCCACGGCCGCGAGCAAAAGTCCGAAAAGCTTTTTCATGTTCTGTTGGACGAAGACGTGCGGGAAATGCTCCTGCACATTCTACGAGCAACGCAGCACGCAAGCCCGGAGGGCTTGAATGTGAATAGCCCCGGGTTGCGAGGCACGAGCGAACCCGGGGATCACAGCCCATCAAGGATGCAACCCCGGATGGGGTTGAACTCCGTCGTCCAAAATTCACACCACAGTTCGACCCCTCCGGGGTCGCGGCGCATTGCGCGCTTTTACCCCCGGTTGCACCGGGGGCTATTCACATTCAAGCCCTCTGGGCTTGCCGGCCGGTGACTTTCACACCAACAAGAATTCGCCGCCCAGGTCCATGCACGAAATGTTCGTAGCCAGACGCCTTCTTCCGTAGTCTGGTCAGCAAACATTTATGGCACGAGGCAAAGGAACGAGCTGGTTGAAGTGGTTGATCATTCTCCTGCTGCTTGGCGGCGTGGGCTACGCGGGCTGGCGCTGGTACGGCCAGCGCGGGCTGGCCGCGCAGCAAATCGAATACAAGACCGCCGCCGCCGCCAAGGGCGATCTAATCCAACAGGTCACCGCCAACGGACAAATCTCGCCGGTGAAAAACGTCACCGTGGGCACGCAAGTCTCCGGCATCGTCAAGGAGTTGTACGTGGATTTTAATTCGCGTGTGACCAACGGACAGGTCATCGCGCGGATTGATCCCTCCACTTACGAACAGAACCTTGAACAGGCGGAAGCTGAACTCTCCAACTCGAAGGCGGCGCTGGAATTCGCCGTGTTGAGCCACAAACGCGCCAAGGATCTGGCCGCCGCCAAACTCGCGCCCGAGTCCGATTTCGACAAAGCCGTCGTCGATCTCCATCAAGGCGAGGCCGTGGTGCGGATGCGCGAAGCGGCCGTCAAGCGCGCCAAGGTGGACCTCGAACGCACCACGATTTTTGCGCCCATTGACGGCATGGTCATCACCCGCTCCGTGGACATCGGCCAGACCGTGGCGGCAAGTTTCAACACGCCCACGCTCTTCAACATCGCCAACGACCTCAGCAAAATGCAGATCGACGCGATGGTTTCCGAGGCGGACGTCGGCGGTGTCGAGGAAGGCCAGAGCGTGACCTTCACGGTCGATGCGTTTCCGCAACGGAAGTTTCGCGGCACGGTGAAGCAAGTGCGCTTCGCCCCCACCACGAACCAGAACGTGGTCAACTACGCCACCGTGGTCGAGTTGAGCAACGCCGACTTGAAGCTGCGCCCCGGCATGACGGCCAACGCGAACATCCTCGTGGCAGAAAACAAGGATGTGTTGCGCATCCCGAACGCGGCGTTGCGTTTCCGGCCCCCGCCGGGCGCGGTGATTCTCGGCGACACCAACGCGCCGGCAGAAAAGAGCAAAGTGGAAATCGCCACCAGCGGCCCGATGGCCGGACTGCCCATTCCGCCATGGTCCAAAGGCGAACGTCGCCGTCCGACGGACGAGGAGCGCGTCGCCTACGAATCTGCGCTGACCTCGGAGCAGAAACAGAAATACCAGGAAGTCGTGGCCGCCATGCGCGCCGCCCGCGCCGCCCAGGGCGAAGGCGGCGGTGGTGGTGGCGCTGGCGGAGGAGAGCGTCCGAAGCGCACCGAGCCGACGGGGCCGCGCAGCCAGACCATTTACGTGCTGGAGAAAGAGACTTCCGCGACAGGGAAAAAAGTCGTGTTGAAGCCCGTGACCGTGAAGGTCGGCATCTCCGACGGTGCGAACACCGAAGTGCTCGAAGGCTTGAAGGAAGGTGAACTGGTCGTGATCGGCACGGTGAGCGCAGCGGCGGCAAGTGCGGCCCCGCCCGCCAATCCGTTCGCGTTCGGCGGCGGGGGACGGCGTTAATTCCAAAGGCTTCTGATGCGACGCCCATTTCTCATGCAATCCACACCCGCCCTCACCCCGGCCCTCTCCCCGGGGGAGAGGGAGAACGGCATCCCGCCTCACTGCCACCGAGCGCGCTCGATTCGACGAACGCTGACTGACTTTCTCC
>JANNGC010000462.1:0-2351 GCA_031380445.1 Pedosphaera sp. | reverse complement strand
CATTTTTCTGCCCCCTTATTTTTCTGCCAGTTTTTTCCGACAGTAACCGCGACGTGCTCCTGCTCAGCCCCCGCGTCGCTCGATCAGGGTGCGGAACTCGGCGAAGAGCGGCGTCGAGTCGTGCGGGCCGGGCGAGGCCTCGGGGTGATACTGCACGCAGTAGATCGGTTTCTTTTTGTGCCGCAGTCCCTCGACCGTCTGGTCGTTCAAGTTCACTCGGTTCACGCTGACATCCGACGGGAGGGACGCGGCATCAACCGCAAAGCCGTGATTCTGCGAGGTGATCTCCACCTTGCCGCTCTCGAGATCTTTCACCGGCTGGTTGCCGCCGCGATGACCGAACTTGAGCTTGAAAGTTTTTCCGCCCAGCGCGAGTCCGAGAATCTGGTGCCCAAGACAAATGCCGAAGGTCGGCACGCCGCTCGCCACCACGTCACGCACCGCCTGCGCCGCGTAGGGCAGTGCGGAGGGATCGCCGGGGCCGTTCGAGAGGAAGATGCCGGCGGGTTTGTATTTCAACGCTTCGCTCGCGGGCGTGGTCGCGGGCACGACCTGCACTTTGAAACCCTGCTGCCGGAGGCGGCGCAGGATGTTGTATTTCATGCCGAAGTCGTAGGCCACGATCGGGATGTCGGCCGGTGGCATCGCGTCGCGCACGTTGCGCACGTCCTTCACCGCATTGCCGCGCACGATGTTGAAGCTCGCGCTCTGCGTGTCCTGCGGGTCCCAGAGGAACGGCTCCTTGTGCGTGACTTCCTTCACGTAATCCACGCCCACGATTCCCGTCCACGAACGCGCGCGTTCGACGGCTTCCGCATCGCTCACGCCTTCGGTGGAGATGAAACCTTTCATCGCGCCGCGCACGCGCAGCTTTTTCGTGAGCGCGCGAGTGTCGATGCCTTGCAATCCGGGAATGCCGTTCTTCTCCAGATAATCGCCGAGCGAAGAGTCCGCGCGCCAGTTACTCACGATGGGCGACAACTCGCGAATGACGAAGCCCGCGACGTGCGGACGCCACGATTCCACGTCCTGATCGTTGATGCCGTAGTTGCCGATGAGCGGGTAGGTCATCGTGACGATCTGCCCCTTGTACGACGGGTCGGTGAGAATCTCCTGGTAGCCCGTCATGGACGTGTTGAAGCACACTTCGCCGCAGGCGTGGGCGCGCGCGCCAAAACCCTGGCCGTGAAACACTGAACCGTCTTCGAGGGCGAGAATCGCTTTCATCAAATTTCCTGACTGCAAATTGCGCGCGATGCTAGGTGGGGGCGAAGGTGGGTCAAGAATTCAATTGGCGGAGTTCACCTGGAGCGTGGGTTTTCTAACCCGCAGCCACGTGCGAGGGAGGACGGTGTCGGCAAGTTCTTGCGCGCTCGGCTGGAAAACGTGGCTGCGGACTGACGTCTGTGAACATTCCCCATATCTCGGGTGGTCCGTGGCGTTCTCCCTCACCCGCCGGGAGAGGGAGCGCGGTGCGCGATGCGGGTGCACGCACCCTGCTCGCCGCGTTTGGAGCGCTAGTTCCCATCGGAGCGGCTTCCCTCGTCAACACGGCGGCGAACGGTTCTCCCTCTCCCGGCGGGAGAGGGCCGGGGTGAGGGAGAGGGCGTGACTTTTCCAGAGGTGGGTCAAGATAAGGGCTGAAAACCCGCGTTCCGGGGACGAAAAAGCGGCGGCGTCCTCGCGAACGCCGCCGCCCAGAATCTCGCTTGCTTACTTCTTGCCGCAGCACTTGGCGCAGGCCGCCGCGTCCTTGCAGCAGGCGGCGCAGTTGTCCTTGCAGCACGCGCCGCACTTGGCGTGGTCGTGGTGGCCGCCCGAGGTGGCGCAGCCGGTGAACAGGCCGAGGGCGAGAACCGCTGCGGCCATCATCATGGTGATTTGCTTCATAGTTTTTTCCTTTGTTTTTTCCTTTGTTTGGTCGTTCTACTTTTTCAGAGCGTCTTTCTTTTCCGCCGCTTCCATCTTCTTCACGAACTTGGCGGAGTCCTTCTTAAAATCATCCAGGCAGCCCTTGCAGCACAGCTTCACTTCGCGGCCCTCGTGCGTGAACACATACGGGTCGCCCATGTCGCCGCCGAATTTCTCGTCGGACACGACGCAGGTTTTCAGCGGGTAAGGCTTGGCCTTGGCGGCGGGTTTCTGGTCGGCAGCGGCGGCGGCAAAAATCAGGGAGCCAGCCGCGAGCGCGAGGGCGAAGAGTTTGAAAGTTTTCATGCACGCGGAGATTACACGGCAAAACGGCCGGGTGCATGGAAAAATTTTCGTTGGAGCGCGGACCGCCGAGTCCGCGTGTTCTACCTCCTCTCCCCGACTTCAATCTCATCCTGAGCCATGAGCACGCGGACTCG
>JANNGC010000457.1:0-1606 GCA_031380445.1 Pedosphaera sp. | reverse complement strand
ACCACGAAAACGATTTCCAGTTGTCCGCGTTGCACCACCGCCGCCGAAGGCACGCGCAACGAACGGCTTTCCCCGACCGGCACGAGCAGCCGGGCGAATTGTCCGGAACTCAAACCCGGCTGGAGCGACAAATCCACTTTGACCCGGAATGTGCGGCTGACCGAGTCGGCGGCCGGTGCGATTTCACTGACCGTGCCGGTCAACTCTCCAGTCACGCCATCCACGCGGGCTGCGAGGCGGGCCTCGCGTTGGATCTGGGAAGCAATGGCCTGGGGCACGTCGGCTTCGAGTTGCAGCGCGGAAGGATCTTCGATGGAGATCAAGGGCTTGCCTGGCGCGGCAAGGTCGCCCACGTCCACCCGCTTCTTTGTCACCACGCCGTCGAACGGCGCGACCACTTCCACATAACTCATCATCGCCGTGGCTTCGGCCACCGCACCTTTGGCCAGGCGGCGGCGCGCCTCGACGGCATCCTGCTCGGCCCGCGTGACGGATTGCTGCTCGAACAAGGTGGAGGTGCGTTTCCAATCGCGCTCGGCCTGTTGCAGCGCCGCCTCGGCCTGTTCAAGACGGGCCGCGATCTCCGGGGCATCAAGACGCACGACCAGTTCGCCGGCCTTGACCCGCTGCCCCAAGACCACCGGCAGTTTGGCAATACGCCCGCTCAACTTCGCTTCGAGCGTCGCATGCAGTTTGGCCCGCACCGTGCCGACGACTTCCTCGGTGAGTTTCTGCGGTTTGCTCTCGGCGGCCTGCACCCGAACCTTCGCGGTCGGCAGGCTGGGTGAAGTGCCTTGGGCCGGTTCCGGCTTTGCGCCACAGCCGGCGGAGAAAAGCCCCGCGCAAACAAGTGCCACGAGCACGGCTTTCGACCAACCTTGGTAGCAGCCGACGTCAGAAGGCTCCCATTTCGTTTGGCACCGTGGCGTTCGAGGAGTCAGAGCCTCCTCACGTCGGCTGCTAGAAGGGTTCTGGAAAATCTCTTTCATATTATTTGGCCGTTGGCGGGGCATCCAGTTGGGGTAGGGCGAGCGCCTTGCGCAGCGCGGCGACGGCAATGCGCTCATCCGACTCGGCTTCGGCGCGCCGCACCCGGGCGGACACCAGCGCGCTCTCGGAATCAATCAACTGCGTCGAGAGAGCCAATCCTTGCTCGAAGCGGTTGCGGGTCAGGCGCGCGCTTTCCGTCGCCTGCTCCACCGTCTTGCTGCTTACCGCCAGACGCTCGACGGCCGCGTTAAGATTGAGCCGGGCTTGTTCGACTTCATAATTCAGCGCCAGCCGCAGCTTGCGTTGCTCCTCACTGGCGGATTCGAGATTCGCCCTGGCTTCGCGGACTTTGGAACGGGTAAAAAATCCATCCCACAAATCCCACTGAGCCAGGACGCCCGCCGTGTAGCTCTTGCCATCGCCGCCCGTCACCCAACCGTAATCGTAATCGAGGCTGCCGAAGGCGCTGACGCGCGGTTGATAGCCACTCTTCGAACCGCGGACCTGCGCGCCCGCCGCACTTTCCCGCTCGCGTGCCGCCGCCAGTTCCGGACGCTGCATAAAATCTCCCGAGTCCGGCGCGCTGACCACCGGAGCGGTGTCGGCCACGGTGAAC
>JANNGC010000420.1:0-8800 GCA_031380445.1 Pedosphaera sp. | reverse complement strand
ACGACGAGGCCGCGCACGCCGCGCTGGCCGCGTATCCCGGCGGGCTGCACCTCGGTGGCGGCGTGAACCGCGACAATGCGCGCGGCTGGCTCGACGCCGGCGCGTCGCACGTCATTGTCACGTCGTGGGTCTTTCGCGAGGGTCGCGTGGACTGGGAACGGTTGAACGAACTGGTCTCCATCATTGGCCGGCGGCGGCTGGTGCTCGACCTCAGTTGCCGTCTGCGCGACCGCGAGTATTTCGTGGTCACGGACCGCTGGCAGAAATTTACGACCGAGAAAATCTCCGCCGAACTGCTCAACAAGCTCGGCACCTTCTGCGACGAGTTCCTCATCCACGCTGCCGACGTGGAAGGATTGTGCGGCGGCATTGATCACGCGCTCGTGGAAAAACTCGCCGCGTGGTCGCCGCTGCCTGTGACGTATGCGGGCGGTGCGAAGTCTCTGGCTGATCTGGAAGAAGTGACGCGCGTGGGGCGCGGGCAGATTGATCTCACCATCGGCTCGGCGCTCGACATCTTCGGCGGCACGGGCGTGAAGTATGATGACGCGGTGGCGTTTAATCAGCGGCAGCGGGCCGGCGGGTGAGGTCCAAGGTCCGAAGTCCAAGGTCAACCGGACGCCGCCTCCGGCCTTGGACTTTGGATTTCGGACCTTGGACTCAACTGAGCGCCACCTGCCCGCTCGTCACGCGCGTGAAGTAGCCGCCGCGCGCCTGCAACTCCTCCGGCGAGCCGCACTCGGTCACGCGGCCTTCCTCGATGACCACGATCTTGTCCACGCGACGGATGGTGCTCAGGCGGTGCGCGACCATGAGCGTGGTGCGGCCGCGCATGAGATTGAAAATGCTCTCCACCACTTGCGCCTCGCTCTCGGCGTCGAGGGCGCTGGTCGGTTCGTCGAGCAGGAGAATGGGCGCGTCCTTGAGGAAGGCGCGCGCGATGTTGATGCGCTGCCGCTCGCCCACGCTCAAGCGCGCCGCGCCGTCGCCCACCAGGGTTTGGTATTGCTGCGGCAGCTTGCTGATGAAGGTGTGCGCGTTCGCGGCGCGCGCGGCGGCTTCGATTTCGGCGGGCGTGGCGTCGGGTTTTCCGAAGGCGATGTTCTCCGCCACCGTGGTGGGCAACAGGATTGGCTCTTGCAAGACCACGGCGATTTGTTCACGCAAGTCCTTCAGCTTCAACTCGCGCAAGTCCACGCCATCGAGCTTCACCGCGCCGGTGTTCGGGTCGAAGAAGCGCGGGACGAGATTCATCAACGTGGATTTGCCCGCGCCGCTCGGGCCGATGAAGGCGCACGCCTCGCCCGGTCGCACTTCAAAGCTCAGGTCGTGCAGCACCAACCGATCTTTCTCGTAGCCGAAGGAGACGTGCTCCAAGGCCAGCCGTCCCGTGGTGACGAGCGTTTCCGAAGGGGCAGGGAACTTTGAACTCTGAACTTTGAACTTTGAACTTTGAACGGGGCGCGCGTTCGACGCGTCGCGAACTTCCTCGGGGGAATCGAGCAATTCAAAAACGCGGCCCGTCGCCGCGAGCGCGTTGGCCGTGGTCGCGCCGACGTGCGAGAGCTGGTTGAGCGGCTCATACATCTGTCCGAGATACGTGAGGAAGACGACGAGGCCACCCACGGTCAGCCGTTGCGCCAAGACCTCGTGGCTGCCAATCCAGACAATCGCCGCCGTGCCCGCCGCGAAGACCAGCGAGATGCCGAGCCAGTAAATCAGTTCCCACGCGTGCTGCGAGAGCCGCTGCTTCCGCGCTGTCTCGGCCTGCGTGTCGAAGGCGCGCTGCTGCTGGTCCTCGCGCGTGTAGCTCTGGATGAGCGGGAGCGCGCTGATGTTCTGCTGCACCAGCGACGTGACCTGGCTGTCCGCCTGTTGCGCCGCCGCGCCGCGCTCGGTCATTTTCGCGCCGAACACTTTGATGATGGCGATGACGAAGGGAATCGTGGCCAGCGCAATGAGCGTCAGCTTCCCGTTCAGTTTCCACATCACGCCGACCATGAGGAGCAGGGAGAACGACGCGTTGATGAGCGTGAGCGCGCCCTGCTGGAACAGCGTCTGAAACGAATAAGTATCCCACGACGCGCGGAAGATGAGGTCGCCCATGCGCGCGCTCTGATGAAACCGCAGCGAGAGCCGTTGCAGCGTGGCGAAGACCAGGCTCCGCACGCGCCGCAGCCCGCGCAGGCCGACTTGGATGGCGACGAAGTTCTGCGCGGCGGAGAGCAATCCTTGCGCGCCGTGAATGGTGAACAGCGCGAGCGTGAGCAGGAGAATCCATTCCGTGGGCGTGCGGCTCCACTGCGGGAACCACGCGGGAAAACCCTTCGCCTGCAACACGCCGTCCACGATGAGCGCGATGGGCCAGGGCTTGAGGACGTTGCCCGCGATGCTCAACAGACTCAGGCCCAGCACGACGGCGATGCGCCCGGAGTCAGGGCGGAAGAAGTGCAGGGCGCGTCGTATGCCGGTCATTGCGGGCGCAGACTAAGCAGCGGGGCGACGGCGGGCGAAAGATTTTTCGGGCGGGGCAGGGCGGGCTACTCGGCCCCCGTACCGTTCTCACCTGCTTGGGCAATATGGACTGCGGTGGCAGAGCGGAGCGGCGACACCGCTTTCGCACGCGCGGAAAATTCTCGCCGGTCAGGGCGCGCTTGTGCGCTCGAAAGCGCCGTCGCCGCTCTGCTCTGCCGGCGCAGTCCATATGGCCTGCCCACCGTCCACCGCCTTCCGACTTTTCCCGCGTCCCCGCCTCTGCCACAGTCGCGCGCATGAATTATTTGATCGCGGCGTGCATCGGTCTCGTGGGCGGCGTGTGCAGCGGAATGTTCGGCGTGGGCGGCGGCGTGGTGATGGTGCCGGCGATGCTGGCCTTCACGGCGCTCGCCATGCGCGACACGCAACAGGCCGTGGGCACCTCGCTCATTGTCATTATTCCCACGGCCATCATCGGCGCGCTCAAGCACAAGTCCCTCGGCAACGTGAACTGGCCCATCGCCCTCCTGCTCGTGCCCGGCGCGCTGATCGGCGGCTACTTCGGCGCGCAGCTCACGACCGGGATTTCCTCGGAGAATTTGAAGCGGATGTTTGGCGGGTTCCTGGTGCTCGTCGGGTGCAAGCTGCTGTTCTGGAAGTGAGGAACTCTGAACTCTGAACTCTGAACGGGGGCCACCCTCGTCGCACGCCGTCTGCGTTCAAAGTTGGAGGTTCAAAGTTCCCCGCCCAGTCCATCACCTCATCCTCGTGTTCCGCTTCACATTTCGCGCCGAGGGCGCGGGGATGCCGGCGGCGAGGCGGCGGGCCTCGGCCTTGGCGGCTTTCTCGGCGGCCTTCGCGAGCTTCACGCGGTCGGCTGCTTCCACGGTCTCTACGGCGGCGCGCACTTCCGCGCGGAACTTTTCCATGCCGCCATCAAACGCGGCGGAGATGGGGAGTACGTCGAGCTTCTTAAACTTCTTCTTGAACGCCTTTAGATTTTTTTCGGCGACGGCTTCATCCATCTTGTTCGCCACGATGAGGCGGGTCTTGGCGAGCATCTCGGGGTTGTAGAGTTCGAGTTCTTGGAGGAGCTGGGTGTAATCATCCCACGGCTCGCGCGCGTCGGTGCCGGCCATGTCGAGGAGGATGACGAGCACCTTGCAGCGCTGAATGTGGCGGAGGAAGGCGTGGCCGAGGCCGACGTTCTCGTGCGCGCCTTCGATGAGTCCCGGCACGTCGCACACCACGAGGCGGCGGAAGTCGGGAAACTCCATGACACCAATCTGCGGGTGCAAGGTGGTGAAGGGATAGGGCGCGACTTTCGGATGCGCCTTGGAGACGGCGGTGAGGAGCGTGGACTTGCCGGCGTTCGGATAGCCGACGAGGCCGATGTCGGCCACGGTGCGCAGCTCGAAAAGATATTCGCCCTCATCGCCGGCCTCGCCGGGCTGGGCGAAGCGCGGGGACTGACGCGCGGCGGTGGCGAAGTTCCGGTTGCCGAGTCCGCCGCGTCCGGCCTTGCAGAGGATGAAGCGCTGGCCGTTCTCGGTGAGGTCGGCCACGAGTTCGCCCTTGGGTTTATCAATGGCGGAGACGGGGGCGTCGGGTTCGTCGGCGAGGCTGTATTCGGCGGCGACCTGGCCGCCGGCGAAACGGATCACGGGACGTTGGGTGGCGGCGGATTGAATCAGCTTCTCATCGCGCGGCGCGGGCGCGTCGTCTTCGTCCTCGTCGTCGGTCTCGATGGGTTTGGTGTCGCGGATTTTCCAGACGAGCGTGCCGCAGGGGACTTGGATGACGATGTCCTTGCCGGCGTGGCCGTCCATGCCCTTGCCCATGCCCTGCTCGCCGTCCTCGGCAATGAGGCGCGGGCGGTAGTATTGGTTGATGAGGTTGTTGAGGTCGTGGCTGGCTTCGAGAATGACATCGCCCCCGCGACCGCCATTGCCGCCGGAGGGGCCGCCCTTGGGACGATAGGCTTCGCGAATAAATGCGACCGCGCCCTTCCCGCCGTGACCGGCGCGGGCATATACCTTGATTTGATCGATGAACATCGGGGGCGGAAACTAGCAGACGCGCGGCGGATGGGAATGGGTAAATGCCGCGCGGCGGGGAAGGGGAATTTTTTAACCACGGATGGACACGGATAAACACGGATTGGGGAAGAACGCGTCAGCCTCATGGTTTTCATCCGTTTTCATCTGTGTCCATCCGTGGTTAAAACTTTCTCCTGAAGAACAGGCTTCTCCGGTTTGGCGTTGCCGACTCCTTGCCCGCGTGCTTACGTCTGCGCCTTCAGGAAGCTCTTGAAACTCGCTGCCGCCAAACTCCATCGCGCGTTCTTGCTGCCCGCCCTCGCGCTCGTCGCGGGCGGGACGGCGCAGGCGCAATTGCCGCCGCCTGACCGCATCCTCAGCGAGCCGCGCCCCGCGCTGCTCCACCTCGGTCCGCTGGATGTCCACGCGCGCGCGTCATCGTCGTTTGTCTATGACGACAACATCAGCCTGCACGACCGTCCGCGCAGCGGCACGCAAATCGGCTTCATCCAGACCGGCCAGTCACAGGAGCCGCTGGGGGATGACTTCATCTTCACCTTCAGTCCCGGCATCGTCTTCACCAAGGCGGCGACGCTGGAAGATTCGCGCACGGCCTTCGCGCTGGATTACAGCCCGTCGCTGGTCTTCTTCATGAAGAACTCGGAGCAGAACGCCGTGAACCACGACGTGAAGATGAACGCCGGTTACGCGCTCACGAAGCTGACGCTCGGGCTGGTGCAGAGTTTTTCTTCGACCGAAGGCGGCGTGGTGGATGTGGGCGACCGCGTGAAGCAACGGGGTTACAACACCGGCCTCACCGTGCGCTACGAGCTGACGGAGAAAACCTTCCTGCAACTCGACGGCGCGTATCGCCTCACCGACTACGAGACGCTCACCGACTCGCAGGAATGGACGGTGACGCCGACCGCGAACTACCAGATCACGCCCAAGGTCACGCTCGGCCTCGGCGTCACGGTCGGGCAACTGTTTGTCGAGGAGCAGACGCTGGAGGTACGCCCGAGCGGCCTCAACAGTTCCGTGACGAACGTGGTCCCGAAGACGCGCGCGCAGACCTACGTGGGGCCGACGTTGCGCGCCAGTTACAAGACCACGGAGAAGACGGACGTGAACCTTTCCTTCGGCGGCGAGTGGCGGCAATACACGGACGGCAGCGATTCGTTCGGCCCGGTGTTCTCGCTCGCGGGGAGCTATCGGCCGTTCGAGGGCACGAGCTTCACGCTCGAAGGCCATCGCCGACAGCAGAACTCCGCCGTGATCAACGGTGCCAACTTCATCACCACCGGCGGCACGCTCGGGGTGCGGCAGCGGCTGCGCGACAACCTCTTCGGCACGGCCAACTTCACGTACGACCACTCGGACTACGAGCCGACGACCAGCGCCGTGGCGATCACGCGGCGGGATGATTACTTCTTGCTGCGCTGCGGGCTGGAGGCAATCTTGGGCCGGAGCTGGTCCCTCGGCGTGTTCTACCAATACCGCGAAGACATCTCGTCGGACGAAAGCTACAGCTTCAACAACAACCAGGTGGGCGTGCAGGCCGCCTGGGGTTATTGACCCAAATGTGATGAACGTGTGCGAAATACTTGGAAAGCGGCTTGCGTTGAGCCGGGGTGAGGAAAGATTTGCGCTCTGTTTTTTACCGCAGAGGCGCAGAGGCGCAGAGATGCAGAGGGGGAAAAGAATTTTGAACGAAGAACGACATGGCCATCCACTGACCAAGAAAACTTCATCAGCTCTTTTCTCTGCGCCTCTGCCCCTCTGCGCCTCTGCGTTAAAAATGGCATTCAAAAACCGCACCGCCGCAAACAACGGACGAGTCTTTCCCGCCTTCCTCGTCGCGCTCGCGCTGCTCTTCACCTGCGCCCGTCTCACCGCCGCGGAACCGACCACCGTCACCAACGCCCGCCCTGACTACATCCTCGCCGCCAACGATGTCGTGGCCGTGATCGTGTATCAAGAGGAGGACTTGAGCGCGAAGGTCCGCGTGTCGAAGGACGGCTCCATCGTGCTCCCGCTGCTCGGCTCCGTGACCGTCGGCGGCAAGACGCGCGAGGCGGCGGCGCGGATGATTCGCGATTTGCTCGCCGAGAAATATCTCGTCAGCCCGCAGGTCTCGCTCGACATCGCGGAGTATGCGAAGCGCCGTTTCACCGTGCTCGGCCAGGTCGCGCGGCCCGGCAGTTACGAAATGCCCGGCGATGAGTCGGTGAATCTTCTGCAAGCGATCTCGATGGCCGGCGGCTATTCGCGCCTCGGCACCGGTCGCGGTGTGAACGTCCAGCGCGGCCAGGGCGCGGACAAAAAAACCTTCAAGCTCGACGCTGACGCCATGGCGAAAGACAAGGATGTGAAAATCTTTGAAGTCGAAGCCGACGACACCATCACCATCGGCGAGAAACTTTTCTGATATGCCCGCGACTTCCCCCGTGCCGCGCCCCATTGCTCCCGCAACCAGCTTCGACGTGAAGCGGCTTTACCACACGCTGCTGGAGCGTTCGTGGCTCGTCGCCGTCTGCCTTGTGCTCGCCGTGCTGCTCACCGCCGGCTACGTCCAGCGCCAGCCCGTGCTCTACGCCGCCAGCGCCGTGGTGCAGATCGAGCAGGAAGAAACGCGCATGGTGAAGGTGGAAAAATTTCAGGCCGACGACCTGCGCTGGCTCGACGCCATCCGCACGATTGAACAGACGTTGAAAGGCCGCGCCGTCTTGGAGCGCGTGGCCGAGACGTTGAAGCTCGGGCAGAATCCGGCGTTCTACTCCGGCCCCGGCGAGCCGACGAAGGAGCAACTGGCCGCGATGCTCGACCGCATGGTGAAGGTCACGTTGCGCAAAGGCACACGCCTCATGGATGTCGCAGCCGTCCACCCCAATCCTGATCTCGCCGCGAAGATCGCCAACACCGTCATCAGCGAATACGTCACGCTGGGCTACGAGCAGAACTCCGCCGTGTCCGAGGAGGCCACGAGTTTTCTGAGCAAGGAAGGGCGGCGCTTGAAATTGAAGATGGAGGAAACGGAGAACGCCTTGCAGGCGTTCCGGGATCGCACCAAGTCCGTCTCGCTGGAAGAGCGCAACGACATCGTGACATCGCGCTTGAAAGAATTGAACGGCAAGCTCACCGAGGCGAACTCGATGGTGCTCCGCCTCCGCGCCGAACTCGCGCAAGTCGAGAAGCTCGGGACGAATGTCGAAGCGTTGCTGGTCTTGCCGGCAGTCACGGCAGATTCCTCCGTGGCCCAAGCGCGCGGCGCGCTCACGAAACTCGACAGTGATTTCGCCAGCCTCAAGGGCCGCTACAAATTCGCGCACCCGAAATACATCCAGATGGAGAAGGAGATGGACACCTGGCGCACCGCCGTCACCAACGCGGTGCTCAAGGTACCGCAGAGTTATCGCTCCGCCTACGAGAGCGCGCTCGCCTCGGAGAAAGCCTTGCAGGAGGAGCTTTCTCGCCAGGAAGAAACCTCACGCCAGCTCACGAAAGATTTGACCGAATACCAGCGCCTCGCCCGTGACGTGGAAGGCAACCGCTCGCTCTACGACGCCGTGCAGCAGCGGTTGAAGGAAGCCGCGCTGACCCGTGAACTCAAGCCGAGCAAAGTGCAGTTGAACACCAAGGCCACCGCGCCCTCGCTGCCGTTCTCGCCGGACAAAAAAGGTTTGATGACGCGCGGCATCGTCGCCGGGCTGCTGCTCGGCGTGCTGCTCGCGCTCGGCCTGAACGCGCTCGACAGCTCGCTCAAGACGGTGGACGACGCGGAGGAGTATCTGCACCTGCCCGTCCTGAGCACCGTGCCGAAAGCGCCGAAAGGCGCGAGCGTGCTCGTGGTCAACAACGACGCGAAGGCCCCCAGCGCGGAAGCCTTCCGCACGCTCCGCACCTCCGTCGCCATGTTGGGGCGCGCGGAGAACCGCCGCACCTTCCTCTTCACCAGCGCGGTGCCGCAGGAGGGAAAAACGTTCTGCTCGCTGAACTTCGCGCTCGCGCTCGCGCAGCAGGGCTTGAAGACGCTGGTCATTGATGGCGACTTGCGCCGCCCGGCGATTGAAAAGTCCCTCGTGCCGGACGGTCCGCGTCGCGCGGGCGTAACGGACTACCTGACGGGCCAGAAGAAGTTTGACGAGCTGATCCAGCAGCACGGCCACGAAAAGTTTTTCTACATGCCCGCCGGCACCCTGGCTCCGAACCCTGCGGAACTGCTCGCGCAGGGGAATTTCGACGCGCTGATCGCCGAGGCGTTGCAGCACTTCGACCGCGTGGTGGTG